>CAJWGQ010000001.1 GCA_913041025.1 uncultured Gammaproteobacteria bacterium
AGCAATTCCTGACCCCCTGCTTTAGAGCTCATCGATGAAGAAAACCCCAAAACCACTTTATTTGCATCGGCTATCCGATCAATACCTGCGAATTGATCACGTCGAAATAACCGAGAATAGCCACTTTGAAAATTAGCGACGTCAAAAATGGGTATGCGAGTTTGATCCACATACTCCTGAAACAAGAAATAGAGTCTAGGTTCTATAGTCTGGAGAAGGGTATTGCCCCTCCAATTTATGTCTCTATCAAAATAACTTCTTAAGTCAACGGAGAAAAAACCAAGCCCTCGAGATTGCTTCGCCTGAGCTGCACTCAATTCTTTCACTTCTAGTGTCTCATCAAGTCTATAACGCGAGTATCGATAGCCTCCCTCAAACTTTGCCAGTCCAAATTTGGTGGCCAGAGGTTGTGACAAAATCATCTCAAAGTGATTCCTTCTTCCTTCAGGCTTTACTCCTTGAACACCATGCCATGCCGAGTGAGCGAAGTGCGTGGACCGCAAGGAAAAACTGATCGAAGGCAGGTTGGAAGCCCTTAAATAGTAAGCGGCAGAGATTTCAGGTGTAATTCGATAGCCGGAACTCGAAATAGAATCCGTGACCTCAAAGCCTCTCGCCAAAACATTAATCTTGAGCTCATCAAAGCTCAATCCAACTCTCGCAAACTGGGGCAATGGCTCGCGCTCGATGCCGCTGTAACTTGAACTGACATCCCGAAAATAGTCCTGGTCACTAACGAAATTATGATCTAACTCCGTTTCAAAATATCCAAACCGTCCTTTATGAAAAACCGAGCCATCCCAACGATCGGCACGGTTAAATTCTGATTCGGCCGAGGGCGCTTGCAAACGGTCAAATTCTTCCTTTGAGAATTCTCCATTGAAAAGCCGATCTTTATAAAGATAACCGGTCGAAAGTGTCGTCTGATGCCAGCGATTTCCTAAACTCGCAGTAGTCTCGAGCCCAACACCTCTTTTAGTCACCAGTCTTGGCATAACTGAAAACTGCCAGCTATCAGAGCCACTGAACTCATAGGGAATACCTATCTCAAACCCATCGTTGCTAGACAAGCCCACACTTGGAAATCTGAAACCTCTGTCTTTCCCCTCAGTCAGGGGGAGCGGTAAGTAAGGCAGATAACCCACAGGGACTCCCTTTATCCTGAGAAGTAGGTTTCTGGCTCTTGCGTTCTTGTTCTCGTTTCGCAACTTGATACTCGATGCCGAAAGAACCCAACCCTCAGAACTTTCGCTACAGGAGCTGACTATGGCCTTGGACAAACTCAACCCACCTGCGGTTTGTGACATAGACTCAGCTTCTACTCTCAAACCTGTGTCTAAGAAACTCAGCTGAGGGTTTTTTATCTCTAAGCTTTTCACCTTTATATCGGCAGTTGCATTATCTCCCCTAAGCACGAACTCTGATCCAAATAGCTCAATTCCTGCTGGAAACTCAGCCGTCCCAGAATCTGCGTAAAGGTCGACAATAGGCGCAATAGCGGTCTGCTCATCTAGTCGCACTTTGACGTTGTTCTCGAATCTAATCTTTCCATCGAATTCTCCGCCCACACGAAGCGCTTCGATTTCATAGGATCCCTCATCTGAAACCATAATTTCTTTTGAACTGCGCTCGATTAAAAAGCTCGGTGAGAAGCAATAGCTATCTTTGCTGCTCTCGTTGGTCAGTCCTGTTACTGATGAGTATTGAAAAGACCCTGTTCTCCCATCTGGGATATCTTTTGATGCCTCTGTCGCCCACAAGTAAAGCGGTGAAATCAACCCAAAAAAGTAGATAATGATCAACGGACCTTTCAAATGAATCTCGTGAAATTAACGTTTTGACTCATAAAGTGCTTACAATTTTTATAATAAAAACTCGGTTAGCTTAATTCCAACTGACAAATGAACGAAATCGAAAAAAAATGGTGCGCTAACATACTAGCTGACTTGGGACACTCCTTTAAGCGCTATGAGCTGCTCCTTGCAGAGGCCAGCCATAGAATATTTTATCGATTGTACACCGAGACCAATAGCCTCGTATTCATGATCAGCCCTCCGTCTCTTGAAAATAATAGCCAATTCATCAAGCTCTCTAAACTATTCGTACGCTTTGATCTTCCAGTTCCAGAGATCTTGCATTTTGAGGCCGAACAAGGGTACTTTTTAATGCACGATCTCGGTACCACTCATTTCGAAGATATTTACGATACGAGTACCGAGGAGCTCGCGATCAAAAGCGCCATCTCGGCACTCTATGAGCTTCAAAAGATTAGCGATCCAATTATTCCAAATTACTCAGCGCAACGATTAGAGGACGAGCTCTCCATTTTCGACAACTGGATCATTGATGATGTTCTAGATAATCGTTTCCCAAAGGTAATGGAAACCCGTGCTAGCAAAAAGCTTATCGCGCAAGCCATGGAGCAGCCTCAAGTCTGCATACATCGAGATTATCACTGCAGAAACCTTTTATTTGAAAATGGCCGGTTAGGAATTGTCGATTTTCAAGACGCTTTGATTGGACCCGGCTTCTATGACTTAGCCTCCCTACTGTGTGACTGCTATCACAACTTTTCTATTGCTAAGGTTGATAAATACCTCACTTTTTATCTGGAGGGATCCGACCTCTATCGCGAAACCCCCTTTGATACCGCCAAAGGTTGGCTAGTGATGACTGCTAGTCAGCGACAAATAAAAGCGATTGGGATTTTTGTTCGGCTTTGGTTGCGGGACAACAAACCCTCACATCTCAAATATATTCCACAGGTAATGAACGCATTAATCCAACAAACTGAGGGTTATCCAGATTTGGAAAGCCTCCATCAGCTCCTAATCACCCTTAAAAATCCTCTGACAGAAAAGATTCAGCACTATTTATGAAGGCAATGATTTTAGCAGCGGGGAAAGGCTCTCGTCTTTCGCCATTAACAGATAAAACGCCCAAGCCTTTACTTCCAATCCAGGGACGTCCGTTAATTGAATACATAGTGAAAAACCTAGCTCGCGAAGGTTATCATCAAATCGTGATTAATCTGCATCACCTGGGACACCAGATCATCGAATTTCTAGGAGATGGCAGCCGCTACCGAGTGAACATAACATATAGTCTCGAAGAGGAACTTTTAGAAACAGGGGGCGGAATAAAAAAAGCGCTTAACCTTTTGGGTAATGAGCCCTTTCTGATCGTAAATGGAGACATCTATACAGATTTCAGATTCTCTGATCTTCCTGAACAATTACCTAACGATTGCCTTGCTCATCTCGTTGTCAGAAAAAATGAAGACAAAGACCACGGAGACTTCGAAATCGACAACAGTACAATCACATCAAGAGGAAAATCTTATACCTATTGCGGGATAGCAGTAATTGATCCCAAGCTCTTCTATGACTCTCCTGAAGGACCATTTTCATGGACGAGGGACTGGCTATTCGATCTCTTAGCATCACATTATTTTACGGCGCAGGAGCATAGAGGCAGATGGGCCGATATCGGCACGATAGAGCAATATGAATCGCTTCAATAAATTGAATCAACTCTGCTGCCGATTTCTCTCATCCAATAACAAGAGTAGACTAGAAGCATGAATAGCCCTTGGATAGCTCCTTCAATCTTAGCTGCAGATTTCTCTCGATTAGGCGAGGAAATACAAAGCGTTCTATCAGCGGGTGCAGACCTAATCCACTACGACGTCATGGACAACCATTACGTACCTAATCTGAGCGTAGGCCCTTTAGTATTGCAATCGCTGCGAAAAGCTAATGTCGACTGCTTATTTGATGTTCACCTGATGGTGAAACCGGTAGACCGATTAGTCGAAGATTTTCTCGACGCTAAGCCGGAGTTTATTTCTGTCCACCCCGAAACCACTGAGCATCTGCACAGAACACTCGCCTTGATAAAGTCTGGAGGCTCGAAAGCAGGCATTGTTTTTAATCCTTCGACTCCACTGACAGTACTTGACGAAGTTATGGAACTAGTGGATTTAGTATTGATCATGTCAGTAAATCCTGGATTTGGCGGACAGCAATTCATAGAAACAAGTCTTTCAAAACTGAGAGAAGCTCGTGAAATAATCGATCGATCAGGAAAATCTATTCGGTTGGAAATCGATGGCGGAATCAATACTAACAATATTGCCCAAGCTTCATCCGCCGGTGCAGATACCTTTGTAGCAGGCACCGCTATTTTTGGCTCAGACAATTACGCAAAAACGATAACCGACATGAAAAAAGCCATCATTGAAGAGCAATGAAACCAAACTGGAAGAGACGCTACTCGGCATACCTATTTGATCTAGACGGAACTCTCGTAGATACCGCACCGGACATAGACGCCGCATTAAACTTTAGCCTAAAACAGGCAGGGCTTAATACTGTGACAGAAGACCTCACTCGTCACTGGGTTGGTCATGGCTCAAGAACCCTGATAAAAAAAGCTCTGGATCATCAAGACGCTCAAAGGGAAATTGAGCCTCTATTAAAAGACTTTATACACTACTACGAAAACAATATTGCCAACCACAGTAAGCCTTATCCACAAGTTGAGAGCACTTTAGCAACTCTTAAGGACGGAGGAGCGAAATTAGCCGTCGTCACTAACAAGCTTATGAGCCTTACGACCCTGCTGATACGAGAACTAAATCTCGAACAATATTTCACGTCGGTGGTGTGTGGTGATTCAACAAAATTCCCAAAACCATCTCCTGAACCGGTTTTTCTGGCCATGCGTAATCTTGATTCGAATGCAGCCGAATCACTCTTCGTCGGAGATTCCGAGACCGATGTAAGCGCTGCTCGCAACGCTAACATCTCGGTAGTGTGTATGAGAGATGGCTACAATCACGGAATAGATGTGTCATCACTTGATTGTGATGGAGTCATCGTCTCTATGTCTGAATTGCTATAAATGCTAGTGGATAATTCTAACTAACAGCGAACCGAGCAATAATTTGTTAACCTTGGCACTCCCTGTTTGGCCTAGGTTTTCTAATGAACCAACCCGACTACAAATACAAGCGCGTTCCGGTTGTTTTAGAAACCTTCTCTGATCTTGAGACTCCCCTGTCGGTTTATCTTAAGCTTGCCGATGGTCCTTATTCTTATCTTCTCGAATCATCTCAGGGGGGAGAAAAGTGGGGGCGATACTCAATTATTGGGTTACCGTCGAAAACCATTCTTACTGTTCGGGGAGAACTAATTGAAGTCTTGGATGATGGCGTGGTAACGGAATCCATCAAAACAGAAGACCCCTTCCAATTTATTGAGTCTTTTCAGAATCGTTATGAGATCGAACACCTAGCCGAACTGCCAAGGTTCTATGGCGGACTGGTTGGCTATTTTGGCTACGATGCGGTTCGATATGTCGAAAAAAGGATTAAAGAATCTACTCCCCCCGATCCCATTGGCACACCAGATATTCTCCTAATGGTCAGCGAAGATATAGTGGTCTTCGACAACGTGGATAATAAAATTCAATACATTAAGTTAGTAGATCCGGATATTAATAACGCCATTATTGATACGAAGAAAGAACTGACAGAAAGAGCAAATTCGCTTAGCAACAAGAAAATCAGGCAACCCTCAAAAACCTCGTCAGGTACGATCCTCGAATCTGACTTTACGTCAGAAACAGGAGAGCAACCCTTTAAAGATGCCGTCGAGAAAATAAAGAAATATACGGTTGAAGGCGACGTCATGCAGGTGGTTCTCGCGCAAAGGATGTCGATCCCCTTTAATTTACCTAGCATTGACCTATACAGAGCTTTGAGAACTCTGAACCCTTCGCCTTACATGTATTTTATGAATCTCAAAGAATTCGATATCGTCAGCTCTTCGCCAGAGATTCTCGCCAGGTTAGAGGGTGGCAAAATCACAAATCGTCCCTTGGCTGGCACCCGAAGACGCGGAAAAACAGAAAAAGAAGATCAAGATTTAGAAACTGAACTGCTCAATGATCCCAAGGAAATCGCTGAACACTTAATGCTCATCGATCTGGGGAGGAATGACGTTGGTAAAGTTTCGGAAGTAGGATCTGTTGAGGTAACTGAACAATTCGTCATAGAAAGATATTCGCACGTCATGCACATTTCATCGAATGTCGAAGGTAATCTTCAAGAGGGGAAAAGCGCCTATGATTTATTGAAAGCCACCCTTCCTGTTGGCACTTTGTCAGGTGCACCGAAAGTTCGAGCGATGGAAATCATCGATGAGCTCGAACCTGTGAAAAGAGGCATCTATGGCGGAGCAGTTGGCTATATTTCGTGGAGTGGCAACATGGACACAGCAATCGCCATCAGAACAGCCGTTATTATGGATGGCAGACTTTATATCCAAGCGGGCGGAGGCATCGTGGCCGACTCTATTCCCAGGCTAGAGTGGAAAGAATCAATGAACAAATGTCGGGCCATATTCAAAGCGGCTGAATTAGCATCCTCGGGATTCAGCGACAACAGCCCAAACCTTTAGCTATCATAGAGCCTAATCTGAAATAGTTGTTACTCAAAACCCTGGATAATCTCGGATGACCGACAGACTTCAAGATCAATCGATCCTTATGATCGATAATTATGACTCTTTCACCTACAACATTGTTCAATATTTGTCTGAACTCGGGGCTGAAGTAACGGTCTATAGAAATGATGAGATCCTCCTCAGTGATATCGAAAAAATCGCTCCTGACAAAATCGTAATTTCTCCAGGCCCGTGCACACCCAACGAGGCTGGCATATCCTTGGAGTGTGTCGCTCAATTTTCCGGGAAAATTCCGCTTCTAGGTGTGTGTCTGGGTCATCAGAGCATCGGTCAATCATTTGGGGGGGAAATAGTTCACGCGCGGCAAATAATGCACGGCAAGACTTCTCTCATTCATCACGACAATAAGGGGCTCTTCACTAACCTTCCCAACCCATTTGAAGCCACTCGCTACCACTCTCTAATCATTGAGAAAAACACTCTACCCTCGGCTCTCGAGGTAAGCGCATGGACCGGGACCAACAATCAAATCGATGAGATTATGGGAATTAGGCATAGAGACCAGGATGTTGAAGGTGTCCAGTTTCATCCCGAATCGATCTTTACCAAAAATGGCCATGATCTCCTTCAAAATTTTCTTCACATAAAAAAGAGGTCGTAATGCAAATACAGACTGCCCTCGCGAAAATTGTAGAAAGCAAGAACCTGAGCCGGGAGGAATCTGCTGAAGTCTTCAATCTCATAATGACCGGCGAAACGACTGACGCTCAGATTGGTGCCTTTCTTGCAGCGATGCGCGTCAAGGGCGAGACGGCAGAAGAACTGGCGGGTGCTGCAGAAACCATGCGAAATCTATCCTCTAAAGTCCCTCTCACTTCAACCGAGAAACTGGTCGACACGTGTGGTACCGGCGGCAGTGGTTTGAAATTGTTCAATATTTCAACTGCTGCAGCGTTTGTTGCATCGGCAGGCGGGGCGATGGTCGCAAAGCACGGTAACCGGAAAATGACTAGTTTCTGCGGTAGTGCGGACGTATTAGAGGCGGCAGGTATCAAACTAGAATTAACGCCCGAGCAGATTGCAGACTGTATCAATAAAATAGGGATTGGCTTCATGTTCGCCCCGGTTCATCACAGCGCCATGAGATATGCAGGCCCCGTTCGCCAGGAACTCAGTATCCGAACCATGATGAATGTACTCGGCCCGATGACTAATCCAGCCCAGGCAAAACGACAGGTAATCGGCGTTTTTGCTCGAGAGTGGCAAGAAAAGATCGCTAGAGTGCTTCAAATGCTTGGAAGTGTTCATGCTCTCGTAGTACATAGTGAAGGTTTAGATGAGATTAGACTGGACGCGCCCACACACGTGGTCGAACTCAAAGAAGACACCATAACTGAATATACGATATCGCCTATGGATTTTGGAATTGCTGAAGCAAAGCCCGAAGAAATCCAAAAACTGTCGGCAGACTCAGTGACAAAAAGCCTCGAGCTTGTCAAAGAAGCTTTGAGTCAACCTGATTCCCTCGCAGCCAACATAGTCGCTCTCAATGCAGGCGCAGCAATTTACGCTTCGGGAGTGACCGATGATCTCCAATCGGGCGTTTCGGCAGCCCAAACTGTCATCGCTGAAAAAAGTGGCTTGGCAAAGTTAGAGGAATTAGCTCTACTCACGTCAGATGAAACTTAGACAATGAGCGATATACTGAAAGAAATTCTCTTAACCAAACGAGAGGAAATCATTCAAAGAAAACAAACTCTCTCGTTGTCGGATCAAATGACATTAGCGGAATCACTGGATGAGCCTAGAGATTTTGTGAACGCGCTAAAATCAGCCGCAATCAGCAGTCAGGCCGGCGTGATAGCGGAAATAAAAAAAGCCTCGCCCAGTCAAGGAATCATTCGAGAAAATTTCGACCCCGTATCAATAGCTAAATCGTACGAACAGCACGGCGCAGCCTGCTTATCAGTTCTCACTGACTCTCAGTATTTCCATGGTTCAGACGACTTTATTTCATTAGTTAAAGAGCACGTTGAACTACCGGTGCTCCGAAAGGATTTCACTATAGACCCCTATCAAGTCTACGAGGCGAGAGCAATCGGTGCCGACTGCATTCTCTTGATCGTCGCCGCACTCGATACGAAAATGCTGAGGGAGCTCTTTGAACTCGCCCAATCCCTAAAACTAGGAGTTCTCGTAGAAGTCCATAATAAGACTGAACTTCAAGAAGCTCTTGAATTAGATCTAACGCTGGTAGGCATAAACAACAGAAACTTAAAAACTTTTGAAACCAGCCTCGACACTACAACCGAACTCCTTGAGCACATACCTCAATCGGTTACGGTGGTTACTGAGAGCGGCATACGTAATAAGAGTGATGTGAGTTTAATGCAGAAAAATCAAGTGAATTGCTTTTTAGTAGGGGAAGCCTTCATGAGATCAGAGATACCAGGAGAGGCTCTAAGCGATTTATTTTACTCCTAGAGCCTTCCCCACAAAGAATGAGGTCGTTCAACTAAATTTTTAAGGTCGCCAAGAAATTAAAACCGATAGGTGGATTTCGTCATTATTCCCGCCAGGACTTTCATAATTCGTTTTGTACGTTCGCTAAATTCTGCACCACCGAAAGCCAGGGCCTCCTCACCATGGCGTTGCTCATCTTCACGCATTTGTCTGAGAATAGCCCTACTGCGCAGATCTTTCTCAGGAAGGCTATCTAGATGCTCATCGATATGCTCAACCACTCGATCCTCGGTCGCTTCCACAAACCCCAGGCTATATTTATCTCCCAGTAAACCAGTAATCGCTCCAACGCAAAACGACGACGCATAAAACAAAGGAGCTAGAAAACTTTCCCGGCTCTTCAATTCTTTCAGACGCGAAGAGCACCAAGCGAGATGGTCTCTTTCTTCTTCTCCGGCCTTTCGCAATTTTTCTTTAACGGCAGAATTCCCAGCCGTCATTGACTGACCTTCATAGAGTGCTTGCGCACAGATCTCACCAACATGATTGACTCTCATCAAGCCCGACGCATGAACTTTCTCGAGCTCAGACATCTCTCCCTCTTCCACAGCATCTGCAGGACTCTGTCTAGAACTTTGAAAACTACCAGAAAGGGTTTTTAGTCCATTGTCTAAAGCAACTACGATCGAGTCGGACAGGTCTCCTCTGCGTCTTGGGTCATTCATAAATCAATCGCTTTCCCGCCTGATCGCTCGGTGGCCAATATCTCCCCGAAAATAATAGCCGTCCCACTTGATCTTATTCACCCGAGCGTAGGCCGACTCTGCTGCCGAAGCCACGCTTTCACCAACACCAACTACACAAAGAACCCGTCCACCATTTGTTCTAATCTCATCCTCTACTTCGATGGTTCCCGCATGAAAAACCTTTGAATTTGATGATTCAAGATCAAGTCCTTCGATCACATCACCGGTCTTGTATTTAATCGGATAACCCCCGGCAGCCATGACCACGCCAAGAGCAACCCTATCATCAAACTCGAGCTGGTAATCCTCAAGCTCTCCGGACGCCGCTTTCTCACATGCTTCTAGTAAATCGGATTGAAGACGATACATGACCGGTTGCGCTTCGGGGTCTCCAAAACGGCAATTAAATTCAATGACTTTGGGATTCCCATGCTGATCAATCATTAAGCCAGCGTATAGGAACCCCACATAAGGACTGCCCTCTTCGATCATTCCCTCAAGAGTCGGCCCAATAACTTGGTCCATAACTTTTCTATGTATGTTTTGGTCAACAACAGGTGCGGGGGAATAGGCTCCCATCCCTCCTGTATTTGGTCCTACGTCTCCTTCGTCCCTTCTTTTGTGGTCTTGGGATGACGCAAATGGAATAGCAGTCTTACCATCACATAGACAAATAAAACTGGCTTCTTCCCCCTCCAAAAATTCCTCAATGACCACTTGCCTACCAGCATCTCCAAAGGCTTCGCCACTCAACATCTCTTTCAAGGTTTCAATTGCTTCTTTTTGAGTCTGGGCGATCACCACGCCCTTGCCAGCAGCTAAGCCATCCGCTTTTATGACAATGGGTGTTCCACGATCTTCCACATACTCAATAGCTGAATCCAATTCATCAAAGGTTTGAAACTCAGCAGTGGGAATCGCGTACTTATCAAGAAATAATTTAGTAAAAGACTTGGACCCTTCAAGCTGAGCCGCCTTCTTGGTGGGACCAAAAATTCGCAACCCAGCACCCAGAAAAGCATCCACAATACCCTCGACCAGAGGTATTTCAGGTCCAACCAGAGTGAAATCAACCCTTTCGGCCAAGGCACGGTCGATCAGGCCAGTAAAATCGCTTGTGTCGACCTCTAGATTCCTCACCTTCCCTTCTAGCGCGGTTCCAGCGTTACCTGGAGCAACCAAGACCTCGGTCACCCGGTCCGATAGACTCAGCTTCCATGCTATTGCGTGCTCTCTTCCTCCGGATCCTATTACCAGCACTCTCATAGACTACATCCTGACAAACACATCAATGACGAAAATGTCGCGTGCTAGTAAAAACCATTGCAATTTCGTGTTCGTTCGCGGCTTCAATCACTTCTTCATCCCGCATAGAGCCCCCAGGCTGAATAACCGCAGCGATTCCTTCCTTTGCAGCAGCGTCAATGCCGTCTCGAAATGGAAAAAAAGCATCTGATGCCATCACAGAACCAGTCACCTCGAGCCCTTCCTCTTTGGCCTTTAAGCCAGCGATCTTAGCACTTACCACTCTACTCATCTGGCCAGCGCCCACGCCAACTGTTTTTAGGTTCCGCGCATAAACGATCGCATTACTTTTGACGAACCATGCCACCTTCCAGGCAAAAAGCAGGTCTCTCATTTGCTCTTCTGTCGGCGATACTTTACTCACTACCTTTAACATCTCGGGCGATAGACTCAATAAATCAGAATTTTGAACCAGCAGTCCTCCGCCAACCTTTTTATAGGACATCAAATCTGAACCAGCCGCCAAGTCACCACATTCAAGCAAACGCACATTCTTTTTCTTCTCTGCAACCTCAAGTGCAGCTCCATCAATCGCTGGTGCTATAAGAACCTCTACAAACTGATTTTCTAACACCTCGCTAACAGTCCTTGCATCAACAACCCGATTAAATGCAACAATGCCTCCGAAGGCAGAAGTCGGATCTGTAGAGAAGGCTTGTCGGTAAGCCTTTAAGGACGTTGAGGCCACGCTGACACCACAAGGATTAGCGTGCTTCACAATCACACAGGCGGGGTCTTCAAAAACTTTGACGCACTCTAAAGCAGCATCAGTGTCTGCTATATTGTTATACGACAACTCCTTGCCATGCAGTTGTTTGTAATTGGCAATAACGCCGCTACTAAGAGTATTACTCTCCCTGTAAAAGGCCGCTCGCTGATGGGGATTTTCTCCGTAACGCAGTTCTTCCATTTTGTCATAGGACAATGTGAGAGAGTCTGGGAATGACTCGGCTTGACCTAAGTACGCCGAGACAATCGAATCGTATTTAGCAGTATGCCGGAAGGCTTTTACGGCCAACTCTCTTCTAAATTCTAGTGAACAGTCACCAGAAACAACCTCACTGATAACGGCTTCATAGTCGGAAGGATCAACCACAACAATAACATCACGGAAATTTTTGGCCGAAGACCGAATCATCGCGGGACCACCAATATCTATATTTTCAATCGCTAAATCTTCGGTGCAATCCTCCCGCGAGATGGTTTCGGCAAAGGGATAAAGGTTCACTACAACCATGTCGATTGGATCTATACCGTTTTCAGACATGACTTGGCTGTCAACGGCCCGTCGACCCAAAATACCACCATGCACCTTAGGGTGCAGGGTTTTTACCCGGCCATCCATCATTTCTGGAAAACCTGTGAACTTAGAGACCTCTTTGACGGGAATACCAGACGCCTGTAGAACTCGATGAGTTCCCCCAGTTGAGATCAACTCTATTCCCTGATCAACCAAACGACGGGCCAGTTCTTCCAACCCCTCTTTATTAGATACGCTAATAAGCGCTCTGGTTATTTTCAATCGCTTTTCCTAAATTAATACGTTTTGAATTCGTGTTGGATCTGATCCACGCTCAATAAACGCTTCATAGCATCAGGATCTTCTAATTTCATCGCTCTCGCCGCAAGACCTTCACATCCCAACTTAATAAGGTAGGCCTTAATGTGCTTTTTCATCATCTTTAGACCCGCGGTTTCCCCATAAAAGTCGTAAGAAAGGCTTAAATGACGTCTCACAATACTCCACTTTTCGGGCAAACTAAGTTCCTCTTCTCCTAACAGCTCACGAAAAATCCAAGGCTGACCAACCGCGCCCCGACCGACCATGACGCCGTCCGCTCCTGATTCTTGCAGCGCCGAGACCGCTGAATGCTGTGAGGAAATATCACCGTTAACAAAAAAAGGTATTTTAAGCCTGGACCTTAGTTTAGCGGCCTTTTCATGATCAACGGGGCCCTTAAAACGACAAGCGCGGCTTCGGCTGTGCATGACGACCAACTGAGCCCCTGCTTCCTGCGCAATGTAAGAGGCTTCGATACCCATGAGATCGCTTCGAGTTGATCCAATTCTAGTTTTGATCGTAACAGGAACAGATACAGACCCGGCCACCGCCTCGACGATGCGACCGATTCGCGGAATATCATCTAAAAGAGCCGACCCAACAAACTTTTTGCAGACCTTTTTCGCTGGACAGCCAAAATTTATATCGACTATGTCGGCGCCCTCGTCCACCACTTTCTTTGCCGTTTCAGATAATTCAAGAGGGTCGCTTCCGGCTATCTGGATCACATTCGGATAAACTCCCTTCAAGGGTACGCGACGTAGGCGATTTTTCTTGGTGTCCCATAGGTGATCCAAACTAGACACCATTTCGCTCACCAAATATCCAGCCCCCAGTTCCCAAGCGAGCTGCCTAAACGGGACGTCTGCGACTCCAGCCATGGGAGCGAGCGCAATTCCGTTGCGTGCTAGCACGCCGCCCACGTTCAAATCCGAATGAAATAACACAACAACTCAATAATTCTAAATCGAAAAGATCTACATTTTCATTTCGTAGAAACAAAGCTTATTACCATCTAAATCCCTTACGTAGGCCCCATAAAAAACAGGTAACCTTTCTCCGGGTTCACCTTCGTCGCTGGCTCCCAGCTCCATAGCCTTAGCATATAGTTTGTCTACACCCTCCCGTGATCCGCCTGGAATCGCGATCATGTTTCCGTTACCTGCTGCGGGAGCTTTTTCGTCATAGGGCAGACAGATTGCTAACATTGATTCTCCTGGCCCTGTACCGTAGAACTTGATTCGATCCTGGCCGAACAATTGACGTGCACCAATTTCACTGAGTAACCCATCATAAAATTGAACTGCTTTATCCATGTCGTTAACACCAATAGTCACATATCCCAACACGACAAACCTCCTTATCAATAAAAACCGTTAAACAGTGAGAGCCTACATTAAAAACAGTTCATAGTTGACTGCTTTCATCGGAGGCTCTTCGAGTGGAACCAAAAATTTGACGGGGATACCTACGGGCATACCTTCAGACTCTCGATGGTTCATAGAGAACTCTCTTGAATGAAACTCAACATCGGATAACTCTACGCCATCCAAATCTTTAAACACCAGCCGACACCTAGGGTAGGCGTTGTGGTAATTCGCTCTATTTACCAGGCTAAATTGTAACACCGGAACAAATTCTTCCTCTTCGAGGTAACGAACGCGCATTTCCTTTAATTCAATTGCGCTGGTTTTTTTTAGCAAAGGCAAAGAACAATTAAGGGCGGAACACATTGGTTCATATATCGGTCTAAGATATTCGCTCCTGGCGTATTCGGGAAACCCTATCCATAGATGTAGAGGTAAAGAAAAAACTAACAAAACAAAAAACACAGATCGTTTCATACTGAATTTAATAGAAAATTTCCAGGGAAATAAACAGAAGTCGGACCTTGCAATCCATCGTCTAAATAATCAAAAGCGCTGACTTTATTCAACTTTTTCTGCTTCGAGACGCGCCCAACCTTGTTTAATTAAAGTTTTTCCAAAGCTCAATTCTTTGTAACTTTCTGCTACCCAATCAACTTGCTCTTCTAAAACCCCAGACAACACTATTTTCCCCCCCGGCGCCAACAAATTGATCATCGTTTGCGACAAGTCAATAAGGGGCTTCGCGAGGATATTCGCTAAAATCACATCAAAATAACCTCTGTATTCCTCCAGGCCAAGCTTGGAAGAATGCATAACGGTTAATTCATTCTTCGTAAGTTCATTGAACTCCGCGTTTTGCTCAGTAGCGACTAGCGCCTGCGGGTCATAGTCGACGCAGACACTTCTCGCTCCCAGTAAGCTAGCCGCGATCCCCAATATCCCAGATCCACAGCCATAATCCAGAACGCTTTTGGACCGCAACTGTTGGTCTGTCAACCACTCCAGACAAAGCTCCGTTGTGGGATGTTCCCCGCTACCAAAAGCCAACCCAGGATCCAAATAAAGAGTGTAACGCTCTGTCTCTGACTTTATCTGAGGTTTACTCTCTTTTGACTTGATATGAAGTTTGTCACCAATAATTTTATGGAGTGAAACAATAGACTTTTCACTATCCGAGCCATCGAGCTCAACATAATCAAAAGACATTCGTTGAGAGATATCAGGATCAAAACCAGAGAGTTGGTCACCTAATCCAGTAATGTTTTGGTCGATTGCAAAATATGCAATGAGTTTATTGGTCAACCATAACCGGAACTCGCCTGGCGCAGTCTCATAAATTTCTTCAACACCAGACTCTTCTTTGCTCGAGCTGATGACGCAGGCTAAACAACCGTAACCTTCAATGATGGCTTCTAAATCTTCGACTTCATTTGCTTTGACATCAATACTTATCGACAGGTACTTCAACGTATTTCAAATAAGGGGTCTGCGGTACCAACCGGCTCTCCGTCGTTTACACAAAGCCGCATAATCTCACCGCTTCGAGGTGATTTTATTTCATGCATCATCTTCATACTCTCAATGATACAAACCACTTCCCCTTGCACTACTTCCTGTCCAATTTCGACAAAGGGCGCTTCGTCAGGACTAGGGGCGGCATAAAATGTTCCGGCCATTGGAGAGTTTATAGAGTCCAATTGACTTTTTGACCTTAGATCCAGAGCAGGGGTCTCTTTCCCCTGATTCATGTCATCCCTTACTGTGGTTGATCGCGCTAAAGCCAGTTGCGGCTCAGCAGTAGTGCGGTTTCTAACAATTCGAACTGATTCATCGGCGCCAGAGACCTCAATCTCAGCCAGGTCTGATTCTTCTGCCAACTCAATTAATTTTTTAACTTTCCGTAAGTCCATCTGTTCAATCCTCTCCCTGACCCAAAAAACTAGAAGCAGCATGTAGAGCGAAGGAATAGCCCTGAGAGCCAAACCCGGTGATTACGCCCAATGCAACATCACTCAAATAAGAGTGTTGTCGAAAAGACTCTCTCGAATAGACATTGGATAAATGAACCTCGATGAAAGGCACTCCAACACCCAACAACGCATCTCTCAGAGACACGCTGGTATGCGTGAGCGCACCAGGATTTATTAAAATGAATTGTACTCCTAATTCTGGTACCGCCTGAATTTTATCCACGAGCTCATGCTCTGCATTACTCTGGAAGGAGATTAGCTCTAAGCCAAGCTTTTCAGCCTCACTCACGAGCCCGTCTGTAATGCTCTCTAAAGATTCTGTTCCATAGATATCTGGCTCTCTCTTCCCTAGCAAATTCAGGTTCGGGCCATTCAACAGTAAAATGTTCTTCATAAGGAATAGTTCCCTCCACGTCACACGTTTTTTCGTGGTTTTCTTTTTATACAGATTTAAATCAAATAGCGCAATTTTAACCGCATTTTAACAGATTTTAAGTTCCTGAGATCTCTGATACCCCACTCAAATGTTTTGAAAAAGCATCGGCATCTATTTCACCCTGAATCCTAACTTCTGTTATTTCGACGCCATCTTCTCCAAAAAATGCCAGCGTTGGTGGCCCAAATAACCCAAAGTGAGTAAGCAATTCTCTATCCAGCTCATCATTAGCCGTAACATCGACTCTGAGCAACCCAAATTCTCGCAGCCCTTTTCGAACTCTGGATTCAGTAAAGACATTTTTCTCCATAATCTTGCAGGAAATACACCAATCAGCATAGACATCGAGAATGACCGGCCTATCATTCTGTTCTATAAAATTTTGCACTTCTTCGAGAGTTTTCACCGTTTGCCAACCTTTCCCCTCTAGTTCGGAAGCATTCTGAGGTTCGCTGGAGATTCTCAAACCTCCAAAAGGATCAAATATGCTGGAGCTACCCAAACCACTACCCACCAAAATGGAGCCCCCCCAAATAGCAACAACTACTCCCACAAACTGAACTGCCTTCTCGACCGGTTTCCTCGTTCGGAACTCGAAGGCTCCGAAATAAATAGCAGCGCCAATGAGCAATAAACCCCACAAAAGCATAGCCACGGAATCTTCGACAAGACGCTCAATCAACCATATCGCCACGCCAATTAGCAAAAATCCGAAAAGACCCTTTACCTGATCCATCCAAGCACCTGCCTTGGGAAACCAGACGCCTCCAACAACCCCAACCACCATTAGAGGCACTCCCATACCCAAACCAAGACTCAGAAGCGCTAAACCTCCCAAAAGCGCATCTTGAGTTTGCGAAATATACAAAAGGCCTCCGACTAAGGGAGCTGAGATGCAAGGAGAAATCACGAGACTGGAAAGTGCTCCCATTATAAAGACGGATACATATTTGCCTCCGCTTTGCAGACTGCTTAGTTCATTAAGCTTGTTTTGCCAGCTTATCGGCAATTGCAGCTCATAAAACCCGAACATCGCCAATGACAAAATTACAAATAACGAAGCGCTGAAAAGCAGTATGGGAGTCGTTTGCAAGGCCGCTTGCAAGTTCAGTTGGGCGCCAAAAACTCCAACCAAGGTGCCAATTATCGCATAGGTAATTGCCATCCCAGCAACATACGACCCAGAGAGCGCGAAGGCTCTGTATCGAGGCAAATCCGACCCCTGTCCGACAATGATACTCGACAATATTGGGATCATCGGGAAAACACATGGCGTAAACGCCAAGGCGACCCCTCCTACAAAAAACAGGAATAAGCTCCATGCGACAGACTCCTTGAGCAACGCATCCGCTAACTTCTGCTCCTCACGTTTTTCTAACTCTATATTCGCTTTACCACGAACTTCCTTTGATCCCTCTACAAATTCACCATTTGATAGCACGTAACGCTGAGTAACCGGTGGATAACACAAACCAGCTTCTGCACACCCCTGATAGCTAAGCTCAAATTCAACGGATTCAAAACGCTCCAAGCCATCTAATAGAAAACTAAGCTGTGCAGTGGAATAGTAAACTTCTACCTCGCCGAACCATTCATCCACTTTGCGCAATCCTGGAAGAATATTTAGCTCTTCAACACCCATTTCTTTGGTTACAGGAGTTACCTTAAATCGGTGCTTATATAAATAGTAACCATCTTCGATCGACCAGTTGACCTCTACACGGGCAGCTTCCTTCAAAGCTAAATTTAGTACGAATGCTTTCGAAACCGGCAAAAATTCGGAGTCCGAACCAACAAAAGCGGAAACGCCTTCTGCAGGGAGTCGAAAATTATCCTCCGCCGAGCTCAGACCGCCAAATAACAAGGCGACCATTAACCATGCTATGCGCAACAAATTTTCATGCGATTTCCAAATACTCAAATTCAATTTAATCTCTTGCACCTTACTGTTTCTAGTTTATTCGCGCTGCAACATAGCCAGTACCCTGCTCATCGACGCCTGACTAAAAAGCCTCTACCTAATCAAAACGCGACCATTTGCTGAAGGGTCTTCGTTCGAGCATCATACTAAAAAATCGCAAGCTGGTTTAGGTAATGAAGCGACTCTTTGTTGGATTTTTTTTATTCTTGATTTCAAATCCCTGGGGTTGCCAGTTAACTCTCCTTGAGTCAGAACCTAAACCACTCCCCTTGGAAACTCCTAAAGAAACTCAAAATGAACAAATTGAAAATCTCTTGGAAAACGCGCAGCAGGCATTAGGGCAAGATCACCTTTTATATCCGAAAGAAACAAGTGCCTACGCATATCTTTCCTTGGTCCTTGAACTCAATCCAGGTGACGAAAACGCAAAAAGGGGATTAGAACAAGTTGTAGAGCGCTACATTGAGCTAGCCATCCAAGCGATCGATCGAAGACAACTGAATCTAGCTAAATCGATGTTAGACCGAGCCAAACTGGTCGACAAAAATCACCCGTCGATCCTACCAACTGAAAACCAGTTGGAGCTCGTGAACGATAGCGATCTGACGACTCTCAAACTTGGCGGTCCAACAATTGACGCAGCTACGAGAAATAGAATCTCCGAATTCGGCAGTCTAGCCAAATATCAGAATTGCCGGTTTATCATCTATGCAGCAAGTGATGAGAAAGGAAGGACGCTGTATCAATTACTAAAAAACAATCAAGCAGAACTCAAAATCAAAGCTCAAATCAAACTGAGACTACCCGCGCAAATTGAGCGACAATGCGTCAAGCCATAGCCCTCCCTAAATCAAAGCTAAGATGTTATTCGGGAAATAAAAATGCAAGTGAATGAAGACAGAAACTCTCATCAGAAATCCTCAAAACGATTTTTCAAGATCAGCATCTATGTCTTAGCGACTTATATGACCCTAGTTGGGGGTCTGGGTTGGTGGTGGGATAAGGAACCAGAGCAGTTTGATGTACTGGAACGCGCCTCCGCTAACGCGGCATCTACAGACCGCCAAATGACTACGGGCTACATCAGCGCTTCTACTTTCATTACTATCGCAGAAACTCTCGTCGATAAGCGCGGGGGATACTTGTCCAACGATATTTTTCCTCCAGGCGTACTCATGGACAATATACCTGAATGGGAATTCGGCAGTCTCACCTTACTTAGGGATACAGCTCGTGTCTTTCGAAATGATTTCTCCAGATCTCAAAGCCAATCCGCCGAAAACCCAATATTAGCTGAAGCCGAAGGTAGATTTTTTTTCGATAATAATTCCTGGATCTTCCCTCAAACCGAAAGTGAATATGAAGAGGGGATCGACTTATTTCGTAATTACCTTTCTATGCTTGGGGATGAAAATGAAACAGAAGCTCAGTTTTACTCTCGAGCAGACAATCTAGAAAAATGGTTAGCTACTCTTGAAACTCGCCTGGGCAGTCTTTCACTGCGCCTGTCAGCGAGCGTCGGGAAAAGACAGTTAGATACATCACTTTCAGGCGATTCTGCTAGCCGTCAGTCCACCAGCACTCCTACAGATAGATTTGTAAAAACCCCATGGATGGAATTGGATAATGTTTTTTATGAAACTCGAGGGTATTGCTGGGCATCAATGCATATGCTTAAAGCCATGGAGATGGACTTTGCAGATGTACTTGATAAAAAGGCTGCTAGGGTTTCTCTACAACAGATAATACGAGAGCTCGAAGGAACCCAAGCGACTCTATGGAGTCCTATAGTCTTAAATGGAGAGGGTCTCGGGATTCTGGCCAATCATTCCTTGGTCATGGCCTCTTATGTCTCTAGAGCCAATGCAGCAATAATTGACCTTCGAAATCTGTTAGTTAAGGGGTAAAAGGCCGCTAAGCTTTTCTGAAAACCTAGCGGCCCATCAGTCAGTACTTTCTACTATAGAAAAGGTATTAACAATAACGCGACCAAGTTAATTATCTTGATTAACGGATTAATCGCCGGACCTGCAGTATCCTTATAAGGGTCTCCCACCGTGTCACCTGTAATAGCTGCGTTATGGGCTTCCGAACCTTTACCACCACAGTTGCCGTCCTCGACATACTTTTTGGCATTATCCCAAGCGCCTCCGCCGACGGTCATGGAAATGGCAACGAATAAACCCGTCACGATCGTTCCGATCAACAGGCCTCCCAGTGCCAGGATTCCACCGTTTTCGAACAAGAAGCTCATAACGATAGCCAATAAGATAGGAACAGCGATCGGCAATATCGATGGAATAATCATCTCTTTGATAGCAGACTGCGTTAACAGATCTACAGCCTTCGAATAATCAGGCTTACTCGATCCATCCATTATTCCAGGTATCTCTTTGAACTGCCTACGCACCTCAGTTACCACCGAACCAGCAGCCCTCCCAACAGCTTCCATAGCGAGAGCTGCAAACAAGTATGGAACCATGCCGCCAATAAACAAGCCGATAATTACCGCGGGGTCACTTAAACTAAAGGTGATGTCCGCATCCAAATTATTCGTGAAATCAGCGAAAAGAACGAGCGCCGCTAAACCAGCAGAACCGATAGCGTACCCCTTCGTTACCGCTTTCGTTGTATTACCAACTGCGTCAAGAGGGTCCGTTATACCACGTATCTCGTCGGGCAAGTCTGCCATTTCAGCTATACCGCCAGCGTTATCAGTAATAGGCCCAAAGGCATCAAGTGCCACGATCATTCCAGTGAGAGAAAGCATGGAAGTCGCCGCGATCGCAATTCCATACAAACCCGCTAACTGATAAGAACCCCAAATACTTATACATACCGCAATAACCGGCCATGCAGTTGCCTTCATCGAGACGCCTAGACCCGCGATGATATTCGTCGCGTGTCCAGTCGTTGAAGCGTCAGCTATTTTCTGAACAGGAGCATATTCAGTACTTGTATAGTATTCAGTGACATAGACCATAAATGCGGTCAGTGCTAGCCCGATCATTGCTGCCCAAAAGACATTTTGGTCAATGCCCATCATGTTGGTCACCAGCCAGAACAAAATCGCTGCAATAACTCCCGAAAGTATCACACCAAAGTAGAGGGCATTCATCACTTTACCGTCTTCCTTCGCTTTCACGAAAAAAGATGCAACCACAGAGGCGATAATTGACGCTGCGCCTAAAACAAGAGGATAGATGATTTGACTCATCTGTCCGTCAAATAGTATTCCACCGAGCAACATGGTCGCGATAATGGTTACTGCATAGGTTTCGAATAAATCAGCCGCCATACCAGCACAGTCTCCAACATTATCACCGACATTGTCAGCAATCACAGCCGGATTTCTTGGATCATCTTCGGGGATCCCCGCTTCAATCTTACCAACTAAATCCGCCCCAACATCGGCGCCTTTTGTGAAAATGCCTCCGCCCAGCCTGGCAAATATTGAGATCAACGAGCCACCAAACGCCAGTCCTATCAGCGCATGCAGGCTATCATCTGTGGATACACCAAATACTGATCTGAGCAAGTAGTAGTAGCCACTTATACCGAGCAGACCCAAACCAACGACCAAAAGGCCTGTTACTGCACCGCCGCGGAATGCAACGTTGAAAGCCGCGTCAATACCGGAATAAGCAGCCTGAGCAGTCCTCACATTAGCCTTGACAGACACATTCATCCCAATGTAACCAGCCGCACCGGAGAAAACCGCCCCGATCAGGAAGCCAATAGCGGTATACCAATCCAGCGCAAATCCTAAAATAAAAAATATCACAGCTCCAACAATCCCTATTGTTGTGTACTGTCGATTTAAATACGCGGTCGCGCCCTCTTGAATAGCACCTGCTATTTCTTGCATTCTTTCGTTGCCCGCCGACATTTTACTAATTGCCGACGAGAACCAAAGACCCGCCACAATTGCAAGAAGTGACGCAGCCAAAGCAGCTAACAAAGCATCATTTTCTGACATTCCCATCCCCTAAAACGTTAATTCAAATATTTCGCCCGTATCTAGCCGAGCAGCTTAATTACGAAGTAATTAAGGGCGGCACAATAACATAAATCATCACCAAAACCTCTGTTCATTTTATTTTTCCTTGAGGATTTCTAGCCCTTACCCTTACCATTTGACGGGGCATTTCTTTTCGACCAACAGGTTTTTGAGGCTGACATATTGTGGCATACCCCCTCGGAAAGGAGGGTAATCTTCACCAGCTATTAAGGGCTCTAAATAACGTCTAGCTTTTGCGGTAATTCCATATCCGTCGCGACTGATGAAGCTCTTCGGCAAAAAGCGTTCGACATTCGCTACTTTAGATAGTTTTTCGTGACCGATTTTCCAGCGGTACGGCGAATCACTGATTCGATTGATGATAGGCATAACACCACTATGACCTGATATAGCTAATTCTACGGCCGCTCTACCCAAGGAGTAGGCTTGCTCCACATCTGTGGCCGAAGCAATGTGCCTGGCTGCCCGCTGCAAATAATCCGCCACCGCCCAATGATTCTTATAACCTAGTTTTTGGCCAATCATATCAGCGATGACCGGCGCAACTCCGCCTAACTGAGCGTGCCCAAAAGCATCCTTCGAACCTGACTCAGATAGAAAACGACCATTTTTTCGTCGCACCCCTTCAGATACAACAATGACGCAATAACCTTTTGAATTTACAGTTCGCTTAACTGTTCTCAAAAAATCTGCATCAACAAACGGAACTTCGGGGAACAAAATAATGTGGGGCGCATCACCGATTTTCTCTTGGGCCAATGCGCCAGAAGCAGCTATCCATCCAGCGTGGCGCCCCATAACTTCGAGAACAAAAACCTTTGTGGAGGTTTCACACATTGAGGCCACATCGAGGCTAGCTTCACGTGTCGCAATCGCCACGTATTTAGCTACTGAACCAAAACCAGGGCAGCAGTCGGTGTAAGGTAAGTCGTTGTCCACTGTCTTCGGGATACCAATACAAGATAGATCGTAGTCATTACGCTCACTGTAGTTCGCCAATTTGTCAGCTGTATCTTGAGAATCCCCACCACCATTGTAAAAAAAATATCGAATATTATGTGATCTGAATACTTCCAAGATCCTCGCATATTCTCGATCATCGTCTTCCGGCGCTTTAAGTTTATGACGACAAGAACCAAAGGCTCCACTGGGTGTGTGTCTAAGAGCAGCGATCGATTTATTTGTTTCGCGACTGGTATCGATTAACTCTTCTTTCAACGCACCCAAGATCCCATTTTTTCCTGCATATACGCGACCTATTTGTTTTTTATGCTTTCTAGCCGTTTCGATCACACCGCAGGCGCTAGCGTTTATGACCGATGTGACGCCGCCTGACTGTGCGTAGAATGCATTTGCTCTAGCCATCTATAACTCTCCAACTTAGTAAGCACCGAAATTCTTATTGTCGGTTATGCCATCAACATGTGCGACAATTTAGTTGCGTATTGTAGGCGAAAAAATGACAACGATTATTAAATCCTTTCTTTGGATTATGGCTTTTCGACAGGGCCCTGATGCTCTTCCAGTTAGCACCTTTCTCGCTCGGGCATGCATATTAATCAATGTGCTCGTAAGTGTTTTGACAAACATCACCCTGCTAACCCAAGAACCGTGGCCTGTGACTCTTATACGCACCCTGCTCATTCTTATGATCAATCTCCTTTTAATTTGGACTGTTTTGAGACTGAGAAGTTCTGCACATCGGTTCAATCAAACGATCAGCGCCTTCATGGGATGCGATGCTCTGATAACATTCGCAACGCTTATTTTGCTATCGATTTTTGGGTTGACCGAAAATTCTATAACAGGTCTTCTCACGGCCGTCCTGGCATTATGGAGTATCTTTGTTTATGGGTTTATCTTCCATCGATCGTTCGAAATTCACATAGGAATAGGCGTAGTAAGCGCCTTTTTACTGATTATGTTCTCTTATCGTCTGAGTCAACTGGTGTTAGACCTAATATGAAGCAGCACATCTACTTTCTTGGAATAGGTGGCACGCTAATGGGTAGCCTTGCTCAGCTGGCGAAAAGCCAGGGCTACCGCGTCTCGGGAAGCGATAGTCAAATTTACCCGCCTATGAGCGATTTATTAGCTGATGCAAAAATCGAAGTGTTCGACCATTTTGATCCAGCGCAACTAACACCCACGCCTGACCAGATTGTCATTGGTAATGCCGGGCAAGCGCGCGGCAACCTAGCGATCGAATACATTTTAGATCAAGGTCTTAACTATGTATCGGGCGCAGAGTGGTTGGGTAATCACATATTAAGAGACAAATGGGTCATCGCTGTCTCTGGTACCCACGGAAAAACATCTACATCCAGCATGCTGACCTGGATCCTCGAAGAAGCTGGTATGGAGCCCGGCTTTCTGATTGGCGGCTCACCAATCAACTTCGATTACTCCGCGCGCCTTGGCAAAACTCCTTTTTTTGTTGTCGAAGCTGACGAATACGACACCAGCTTTTTTGATCGTCGGTCCAAGTTCGTTCACTATCGCCCCAAAACTCTGGTGATTAACAATCTAGAATATGACCATGCGGATATCTTCCCATCTATTAAGGCAATCCAGGACCAATTTCATCTGTTAGTTCGATCTGTCCCAAGCAATGGACTTATTATCACCCCAGCTGCCGACCAAAATGTTCAAGAAATATTAGACCTGGGGTGCTGGACATCACATCAAAAAACCCAAACATTGGGCAAAACAAAGGAATTAAACGAGGCTTTGACGGCCTCCGACTGGGTCTGCCAAGGAGACGACACAAACTTCAGTGTTTATGAAAAAGGCAAACTAGCAGGTCACGTCGAATGGTCTCTATTCGGAGAGCATAATCGCTGCAATGGACTCAGTGCGATTGCAGCCGCTCACCACGTTGGCGTACCAACTGACAGAGCCTGTAAGGCATTGAGTTCTTTCAAAGGAGTTAAAAGGCGACTAGAAACCATTTATCGATCAAAAACCATTACCTTATACGACGACTTCGCCCATCATCCTAGTGCAATCAAAAAAACACTTGAAGGGATTAGAAGGCAATATCCGCAAGAGCTAATCCTAGCGGTAATCGAACCTCGCACACACACAATGTCGCTGGGCGCGCTTCAAGCTGATTTGATTTCATGCAACGAAGATGCAGATCAAACATTTTGGTTTAAAGGACAAAATATTAAATGGGATCTAGAAAAAGTGGTTAGTCTTTCTAGCTCTCCATCTCGAGTTTTTACCGACCTTGAGATCTTGATAAACGAACTCGAAGGTCTTTCCAACAAGACTAAACACACCCACATTGTCTTGATGAGTAACGGAGCATTCGAAGGTATACATACCAAGCTAGTCGACCGTCTGTCTTAAAATTGGTGCTGTCCTAACGACTAAATCAGACATCCAAAATATAAAAGTGCGATTTATAGTGTCGATATATACGCACCCATCAAAGATTTTTTCTCTTTCTCGAAATTTATGGCTAAACTCAAATCATGGGCGTATCAAGATCTTTTCAGCGGTGGCCCAACTAAAAACCAACGCAAAGGGGATCAGCATGTTAGAACAGAAGCGAATTATAGTTACAGGCGCCGGAAGCGGTATTGGGCGCGCAACTAGCTTACAAGCAGCTAAATACGGAGCTAGAGTAAGCTGTGTTGACATCGCAGACTCGGTCTCGGAGACAGCAGAAAGCATCCGAGAAAATGGGGGTGATGCGATCGCCATCCAGACTGATATCAGCTCGGAGAATTCGGTTGAAAATTTTGTTGGGGAAACCATTACCAATTTCGGCGGCATCGACGGAATCTACGCCAACGCTGGAGTTCCTGGCGGAGGCAAGCCACTTACCGAACTGACTGTAGAGGATTGGCAGCGTACCCTAGCCGTTAATACAGTTGGGGTATTTCTAGCAGCGAAGTACACGATCCCTCACTTCACTAGACAGGGAAGCGGTGCGATTCTTGCAACCGCCTCAGTTGCTGGTCTACGTGCTAACGCTGGAGGCGTTGATTACAGTGCGAGCAAAGCGGGTGTCATCAGCATAGTTCAGACGGTAGCTTACCAGCTGTATGGTACTGGAGTGAGAATCAATGGAATCTGCCCTGGGCTGATAGAGACGGGGATGACCAAGCCGACCTTTGACCGAGCAAGAGAAAAGGGCACTGAAACTCGTATTGGCCAAATAAACCCGACCGGGCGATACGGAAATCCAAGTGAAATTGCAGAGATGGCATGCTTTCTGCTCAGCGACAGAGCAAGCTATGTAAATGGGCAAGCAATTCCAGTAGATGGAGGACTGTCCGCCTCCCACCCGTGGGTTTATCCAAAAATCACCTAGAGACGAAAATAGAGTTCGCTAAAAGGCATCATCTGATAACGTCATCACAACATCGGAACTGGACGCAATACTTCGTTCTAAAAACACCGTGCGTGGAAGTAACCGATGAAAAAAGAAACGAGCGGTCTCTTTTTTTGCGGATCCAAATTCATCGCTAGGCGCATGATGAACCATTCTCGCCCATAGCCAGGCATAGCAGACCAAACCAAAAAGTTCCAAATAATCAGCTGAAACCGAACCAGGCAAATCAGGGTCGGCCTGACTTCGACGAACAATACTTTGAGTGACGAAATCCAGCCTATTCAAATTCTCTTCCAGAACTTCTTCGAGATCTGAATCTACTTTAGTATTTCTCACATATTCCAAGAAAGATTGAACTGCTCGACCTCCATCTTTGATGACTTTTCTAGCGACCAGATCAAGCGCCTGAACCCCATTAGTGCCTTCATAAATTTGTGCTATTCGAGCATCTCGAACAATTTGCTCGACGCCCCACTCCTTAATATAACCATGACCCCCAAATACCTGTTGAGCGAGCACTGCTCCCTCAAACCCCTTATCGCTCAAAAAAGCCTTCGCAACTGGAGTCAACAAATCGACAAGCTGCATGGCCAACTGATCATCTGCATGATTCGCAAGATCCAACTGCATACCTACAAAAAGTCCGAACGCACGGCCCGCCTCGTTATAGGCACGCTGAGTTAACAACATTCTGCGCACGTCGGGATGGACCAATAAAGAATCGGCGGCTCCATTCTCATTTTGGGGGCCTCGAGGCGACCTTCCCTGAAGACGATCCTTGGCATAATCAGCGGCCTGCTGATAGGCCAAATCCCCTGAACCTAACCCCTGCAAGCCAACGGATAGCCGTTCATAGTTCATCATGGTAAACATCGCGTTGAGCCCTTTGTTTTCTTCTCCCAGAAGAAAACCTCGGGCATTGTCATAGTTGATTACTGACGTCGCGCTACCCGTGATGCCCATTTTGTGTTCCAGAGACCCGCTAGACCAATTATTTCTTTCAACCAAGTCCCCATTTGAATCCATCAAAAATTTAGGAACTATAAATAGTGAAATTCCTTTAGTTCCGGGTGGTGCATCTGGCAATTTCGCTAACACCAGGTGAATAATATTCTCGGCCATATCATGCTCACCGCTGGTGATAAAAATCTTAGTACCGGTGAGCTGATAGCTTCCGTCCACATCAGGCTCTGCCTTTGTTTTTATGATTCCAAGATCTGTTCCAGCGTGAGATTCTGTAAGCGCCATAGCTCCCGTCCACTGGCCAGAATACAACTTTTCAAGATAGGTCTTTTTTTGATCCTCTGAACCATGAGAATCGATACAAAGAGAAGTCCCAACGGTCAACGTGCCATACAGGTAAAGGCTGGCATTGCTTGCCCAAAACATTTCTTCAATTAAACAACCCAACATCTTGGGCATACCCTGCCCGCCAAATCTTGGATTTCCGGATAACCCAAGCCATCCACCGGAGGTAAGCTCTTTAAAAGGGTTTTTAAATTCCTTTGGCGCTGAAACCTGACCACCATTCCAGTCACAGCCTGAATGCTTGGATTCCTGGAACGACTCAAACAGAGTTTCGGCGGAAAGCCTGGACCCTTCAGCGATAATCGCCTCTATAGTCGATCGATCAATGTATTTGAAATCGGCGATCTTGCTCCAAATTTGTTCAACGTCAAACACGTCAAACAGCAAAAACTCCGCATCTTTTTCGGGCGCCGAATAAATCAATCTTCTACCACCAGATTAAAACGCCATGCTCACTAAAATCCTAAAGCCAGTCAATGGATTGCTCGTGTTTTTTGGTAACATTTGAAGCCAACATTAAAATTTAGGACGCCTTCTCTTTTGTCTAAGCCTTTCGAAAACTTGAGCCCAGAGATCATCCTTAGTGCACTTGAATCAGTAGGAATCAAACCGAACGGTAGCCTGCTGGCACTTAATAGTTATGAAAACAGGGTCTACCAGGCTCAGACCGAAGATGAAGATTTCTATATAACTAAATTTTACCGTCCAGAGCGTTGGAACTACCAGGCAATCGAGGAAGAACACGATTTTTCATTTGAACTCATCGAAGAAGAAATTAGCGTCGTCGCGCCCGAGCGGATTAGTGGTGAGACAATATTTGAATACGCGGATTACTATTTCGCCGTTTTCCCAAGACAGGGGGGACATCCTCCAAACCTTGAAAACAAGGATGATCTTGAGGTTTTATCCAGAAGTATCGCTCGAATACATGCCATTGGATCGCGTAAAAGTTTTAACCACAGGCAAGAATTCTCAGTTGAAAGATTAGGTTACGCCAGTCGTCGGTTTATACTGGACAGCAGCTTTCTTCCCTCGGAACTAATTGAATCCTACGCGAGCACCACCGAGAACCTCCTAAAAAATATTGACTCGGATCTGATTGAAACCCATCAGATTAGGATTCATGGAGACTGCCACATGGGCAACGTGCTTTGGCGTAATGAGATTTCTCACTTTGTCGATTTTGATGACTGTCTTAATGGTCCAGCCATACAGGACCTTTGGATGTTGTTGAGTGGGGAGAAAGAAGAACAACTTAGTCAAATCAATATAATACTTGATGCATATAACGAGTTTAATAACTTCAATGCCTCCTCTTTATCAATGATAGAAGCACTTCGAACTCTTCGAATTATTCATCACGCCGCATGGATAGGCAGACGTTGGGACGATCCTGCATTCCCCCTCGCATTTCCTACTTTTAACTCTCCTAAGTACTGGTCCGATCATATACTGACGCTCAGAGAACAGCAGTCAAAATTACTAGAGGAGCCTCTTTACTATTTATAAACCCGGGAATAAGTCTCGGCCGTTTTTTATCAAATTCGCATATTGTAAGAGGAAAAATGGTTGCTCCTCTTGAGGACAAGCAGACAGATCGGCCAGCATAGCTTGTAGCGCCTCGTTTGGTCGATTCGTAACTGAAGAACCCAATCCTTCGAAAGACTTATCAGATAATGACAATCTAAAAGCAGCCTCAGAGTGAGTAGGATATACCTTCAAATCGGACACTATTTGCCTGTCTATTTGAGAACATAACTCATCAAGCCCGACCAGGGTTTCCTCAATAGGCTCTGTCACCGATAGATGAACTCGCCCTTTATAACCGACGATACCAAGCAACATGCTCTCTAAATCCTCCGCCGAGGATTTTTCATAAAACCCCTCTCGCTCGATCTGACTTAGTTCGTGCGCCTTCTTGATCGCGCACGGATCTATTTCATAACTGATCGCAACTGGGACGATCAAAACGCGCGATGGCAACACTCCAACACCACCGTGCTCTTTATGAGCGAGACCGAGCATCTTCAAAACTGCTGGATCCGTTCTATCGTAACCATCCTTTGATCTGCCTTCTTTTTGCGCAATCCAAACAGAATGGCCGTGATTAATCGAACGCCATACGAACTCACTGGTTTTGACCATTTGTCGATACCGCTCTCTTGAAGTGGGAGCACCTCTTTTAACAATAAAACTCTTGTTAACCCTCATCAAATCGGCTGCATACGGCCAGGAAAACAGGTTATCCCCAACAGCAACGCGCGCGGTTTGATGACCAGATTGTCGCAAAAAATAATTCAAACATGCTGAATCCAAAACAATATCTCGATGATTTGAAATGAATAAATAACTGCGATTTTTTTCTAATTTATCCAAACCGTCTACCGTCATTCCTTCCATCGTATTTGTGACCAATTTCTCAAAATACTTGGACATCAAATCTTGGCACTGTTCCACTGAGCACAAAGATCTTGTCTGCCATTTGAAGGTCAGGAGGCTGAGATATCGCCCAACCAAAGAACGGCTAAAGCGCGATGGCATTAAACTCGTGGCTAGAACGGAAATGAAATCTTTGTCGCTCCCAAGACGTCGAATCACTTCAGGGACTTCTGAGTCTTGATAGGGTCTTATATCTTCAAAATCCTCATCACTGAGCATGAGATCTGTTGCCTCGGATGCCATATTAAGGCCCAAATCTCTTCAGCCGGTATTGCGGCTTAACCATTTGTCGTCCCGATAAGGTATTTCAGAAACCTAAATATACCATTGACCGTCTATTAACTAACCTAAAATTCCCGTTGAAATAGAGCTTACCGTGATCCATAGACCTATTAAGAGCATCAGTCCAAAGGCTAATCGCTTTATTCGGGTTTCTGATAAATTGGGCGGAAATCGTCTACCCAACCAAGTACCACAAACTACCATTGGCAAGCCAAGCAAAACCAGGGTCAAAACCTCCCTGGTTAAATCACCGCCGGCACCCACTAGGATGGTGCGAGTACTCGTCGTCAATATGAAGCAGGCCAACAAAGTCGAGCGAATGACTGCCATGGGCAAGGGCTGGCGATAACCAAACCAACCTAGCACGGGCCCACTGGCGGAAAACATACCACCCACAAACCCTCCTAAAGTGCCAAATATCCAGGTAGTTAACCGATTGGATCGACCTTTATTAGGTTCAGGCCTCAAGACCATGGATAAACTTCCTAGACTGATAAATAATCCGAGACAAACTTCCAAAACCCATCTCGAATTTAAGTCCAACCAGTTCATCAAACTCAGACCGACAAAAATCGCTGGTACCTGACCCAAACCAAGCCAGAGAAACAAACGACGATCTACCTCATGAAGCCGTCCTTTCAAAGCCAAAATCACATTTACAATTGTCAGTAGGCTGATTACCGCTGTAAGAACTGGAATATCGACAATTCTCAATCCCCCAAGTAAAGAGACAATAATCATGCCCATGGCAAATCCGGTCACCGATTGAAAATAACTACCAAACAGAACAACAACTAGGAAAAAAGTAATAAGGGAGTAATCCACAGCTCATTATATCCCCTTTTAAAGCGTAATCTGTTAATTTGCCGAATTTGGGTAATTTATGGATCTAGAGCTGACAGGAAAAACTGCGCTGGTGACAGGTAGTTTTCGTGGCACGGGAATGATAATCGCCGATACGCTCCTCAAGGAAGGCGTAAAGACCATTGTTCATGGGTTAAAACCTAACGAGGCAGAAGAAGCGGTTAAGGAATTAGGCGCAGGCGTCCCTTTCAACGCTGATATCACCACCGAAATTGGTTGCGGATTACTAGTAGATTTTGCCAGCCAGTTTCCAATTGATATTTTAGTTAATAATTATGGAACAGCCGAACCCAGCTCCTGGCAAGACGAAGATAGCTCAGCTTGGTTTCAGGCATTTGAGAAGAACGTGCTCTCCGCAGAGAGAATAATCAAAGGACTGCTGCCGACCATGACAAAGAATCAGTGGGGAAGAGTGATCAACCTTGGCACTACGGGTTCTACGAAGCCTAACCCCAAAAATCCAGCATACTATTCCTCCAAGGGTGCCTTGGTCACCATGACCGTTAGTTTAGCGGGCGCGCTCGCCAAAACGGGGATCACTGCCAATGTTGTATCCCCTGGCCTGATCCTTACCCCAGAAGTGAAGAAAGCCTACGAGGACAGGGAAAAACGGAAAGGCGGGACCCGCTCCTGGCAATCCATTGAAAGTGAAATCGCAGAAAACATTCCAACTGGTCGCATTGTCCGTCGCGAAGAGGTTGCCGCTTTAGTCACTTTTTTGTGCAGCCCCTCTTCCGATGCTATTACAGGCCAGAATATAAGGATCGATGGCGGCGCTCTGGGTGTCGTTTCATGACTACTACCGTGATTACCGGCACTACCAATGGAATTGGTCTCGTTACGGCTAGAGAATTAGCAAAAAAAGGTCATCGGCTCATAATGCTTTGCAGAAACAAAAATGCAGCACAAACTCTAACAAGACAAATTAATCAGGAAACTCCAAACTCAAACGTCACGACTATTCAGTGTGATCTTGCTTCTCTAGAGTCCGTGCATACCTGCGTAAACAAGCTAAAACAGCAAGTCGATCGAATTGATTTGTTGATTAACAATGCTGGTCTTATCTCTCCGACTGAGGTTCTGTCTGAAGATGGTTTCGAGTTATCTATAGCCGTTAACCATATCGGGCCCTTTTTCTTAACGCGCTCGCTAGAAAAATTGCTGACACGGGGCCAAGTCATCAATTTAGCATCCAAAGCACATCACTTTTGCAGCGCCAAAGAGCTCTTCGTGGAAAATAACTTTCAATCGTCAGGCCCATATAAGGCGTTTAAGGCTTATGCGAGATCAAAACTCGCAAACATTTTATTCTCCTTCTACTTTGCCAAAAAGCACCAAGGAACCATCGCTTCTCACTGCCTACATCCAGGTTCAATTGCGACAAATATCGTGCCTGCCCACAATGGGTTTTTTAGAGGCTTGAATTCAGTCTGGAAGAAGATAGGGCCAAGCCCGATTAAGGGTGCGAAAACCACGCTGCATCTTGCCTTGTCTCCAAGAGAGTCGATCACCTCGGGTTTATATTGGGAAAACTGCAAGCCGACTAAGGTGAGTAAGGCCGCGCAGGATCGATGGTTACAAGAAAACTGCTGGATCGAATCCAACAGAATGACTGGTTTAGCATAGCTCTCTCTGTGCCCAACCCAGATACAAAACAAGCACTAAATTCGATCTTACAGAATCGGGACTGTCTTCTATTCGATTTCGACGGAACACTTGCACCTAACCTCGACCTACCAGATATGAGAAGAAGAGTGGTCGAACTTACGAAACAGTACTCGGTTCCAGACACCGTCTATGACGATCTGTATATCGTTGAAGTCATCAACGCAGCCACTAACTACTTGAAGCATGATGCAAATCAAGTTGCGGTTGAGTATTCCATCGCGGCGCATCAATTGATCAAAGACATAGAGCTTACTGAAGCCCAAGCAACCGAGCCATTCGAAGGCATTCCAGCAATTTTACGAAACCTCAGAAACAACGCATACAAACTAGGCGTGGTAACACGAAATTGCAGAGAGGCAGTTTTAAGTGTTTTTCCGGACTTATTGAATTTCATCGATTGTTTAATCGCCCGCGACGACACTCAGCACCTCAAACCCGACGTTCGACATTTGGAACAAGCCATTCAGAAAATGGAGAGCACCAAACAAGAGGCTGTGATAATCGGCGATGGTCGCTTGGATATGGAATGCGGAAAGAGACTTGGTCTCGCATGTATCGGCGTTTTGACGGGGAGCGCTTCCGAAAGAGAGCTAGGATTAGCAGGCGCCGATTTGATCCTCAATTCCTGCCTCGAAATGGCACCTTGAGGTCGCAGAAAAGGCCCACCACTACCTTCCCAGCGCCTAATATCTATTGAGGACTTCGTCTTTAATCGCCCAGCTCATAATAAGCTGGGCTAAATATCAGACGCTTGCAATTAAGGCTAACTTGAACCGGTAGGCACTTCGCTAAAGGGTATCCCCTTGTCCACCCTAACGTCTTGAGGTAAACCAAGAACACGCTCTGCTATAATGTTTGCCATGATTTCGTCAGTACCACCAGCAATTCTTCCTCCAGGAGCACCCATATAGGTTCCCTGAAGAATACCTTCCTCCTCGGACAAATCTTTGTCCCATATCGCACCGGTCATCTCTAGCAGATCCATACAGAAGGAAGCCATTTCCTGTGTTTTCGGCGCGCCGACTAGTTTTCCAATCGAGTTCTCTGGCCCGGGTATCTCACCTCGCGATAACGCAGTCATTGAGCGATAACCAGTATATTTCAGCCCTGACTCCTGCACATACCAATTCGCCAACTTCGCTCTTACCGCGCTATCTTCAACAGCTGGTTTTCCGTTGATTTCCACTTTACTTGCGATCTTATAGGCCAAATCAACATTTACACCCATCCCGCCCCCGCCGATTGCGGCGCGCTCGTTCATCAGGGTAGTCAAGGCAACCTGCCATCCCTGTCCAACCTCTCCAAGTCTTTGCGAATCAGGAATTCGCACATCCGTGAAATATACTTCGTTAAAGTTTGCGCCACCCGAAATCTGTTTGATGGGCTTGATTTCTACTCCTGGTGATTTCATATCCAGAAAGAAATAACTCAGACCCTTATGTTTGGGAGCTTGAGGATCGGTTCGCACAACCAGAATTCCATAATCTGAGTAATGAGCGCCCGACGTCCAAATTTTTTGTCCATTGATTACCCAATCATCACCATCTTTTTCAGCTTTGGTTCTCAAGGCTGCCAGATCCGAACCTCCCGCAGGTTCCGAAAACAACTGACACCAAATCTCTTCGCCGCTGGCCAACTTGGGGAGATATCGTTCATGATGCTCAGGCGCAGCCCAAGTCATCAAAGTTGGCGCCGCCATCCCTTGACCAATTACAAATACACCCCCGGGGGTTTCATATTTGGATTCTTCCTGATTCCAAATTACCTGCTCGATTGCCGAAGCGCCCCTGCCGCCATATTCTTTTGACCAACCAATGCATGCCCAGCCAGCATCGTATTTACGCTTTTGCCATAACTTGGCCGCTGCAATCTCATCCAGACCTTCCAGCTCTTCTGAGGTTGGCACGTTTTCCTTTAGCCAAGCAGCTGCTTCTGCTCTAAATTCTGCTTCTTGCGTGGTATCGCTAAAATCCATTTTGTTCTCCTTACACTATGCTGCGTTATTTTGTTCGTAAGCAGTAATTAATTTGTCTTGCCAAAGCGCTTCGCTTCCTATGTTCACCGACAACAATTTTGCTCTTCGATAAAAGAATTGACAGTCGAATTCCCAGGTAAACCCCATTCCGCCGTGCGTCTGAACGTTTTCTTCGGCAGAGTTAAGGAACGCTTGAATACTGGAAACCCTCGCGGTCGCGGCTGCAAGAGGTAACTCAGCACTATCCGAATTCAAGGCCCATGCGCCATAATAACAATTACTGCGAGCTAACGTGTTTTTAACATACATATGAGCCAGCTTATGCTTTATAGCTTGGTAAGAGGCTATTGGTCTTCCAAAAGCATATCTGCCCATCGCGTACTCTTTAGCTTGATTTAATGCGGCCTCAGCTCCACCCACCTGCTCCCATGCAAACAAGACAGCCGCTCGATCTAGCAAGGACTCAGCCGCACTCCATCCAGTCCCTTCACCGCCTAGCAAATCAGCATCCGCTGCATCAAAGGTCAAGCGACTATGCCCTCGGGAAAAATCGAGCGTCCTAACATCATCTCGACTCACCGCGGACTGATCTAGATCAACTAAATATAGACTCGCTCCGTCTCCGGAATCAGATCTTGCAACAACAACGGCGAAGTCTGCCGCAGCTCCGTCAGCGACTGGAATTTTTGAGCCACTGATCTTGCCCGAATTTACCGAAGTGTTTAGCCCAGACGCGGTAGGCCTTCCACTTTTTTCCGACAGCGCTAGGGTTCCTATAACCTCTCCTGCCGCAAGCTTGGGCAACCACTTCTCCTTTTGATCTTGACTTCCATGAGCAAGAATTGCTTCGGTCGCCAGATAAACAGATGAGCTAAAAGGAACAGGAGCAACCACTCGACCAAGCTCTTCAGCAATGACGGACAGTTCCAAGTAAGACAATCCCAAGCCGCCAAATTCTTCTGGTATTACCGTCGCGGTCCAACCCATCTCAGCAATCTTTCCCCAAAGTCCTTCATCATAGCTAGCGTCGCCATCAAGAACTGTGCGGACTGCCGAAGCCGGACAGTTGTCCGCCAAAAAACCTTGTGCTTGTTCTCGCAAGAGGTTCTGGTCTTCCGAAAATTCAAAATCCATAATCCTTCCCAATATCTACTTTCGATCTCGCCTAATTCTCGCTTCTTTGCGGCAAAAACGCGAGCCAATTTAATGTTAAGCAAATTCCTAGCAGATACTTTCTCGAACCTCCTTTAGAATAAACATCATGATAACCAACTATGCCGACATGGGTTTCGTGCGAGCCGCAGCATGCTCTCCAAAAGTAAGCATCGGCAATCCTGTCGGAAATGCTAAACAAATAGCCGAATCCTCCCTGCGCCTTTTCGATCAAGGGGTAACCATTGGTGTTTTTCCAGAGCTATCTATCACCGGCTACACATCTGAAGACCTTTTTTATTCCGATAAGCTGGTCGATGAGACTATCAGCGCGCTAGCTCACTTAGCTGAGAAGTCCAAACTCCCCTGCTTAGTCGTAGGTACACCATGGCGGTTGAGAGATGGTCGACTGCTCAACTGCGCTGCCGTGATATCAGGGAACCGCATCACCGGTATGGTTCCAAAAAGCGCGCATCCTAATCACGGCGAGTTTTATGATTTGAGATGGTTCTCCGACGGCGCACTAATCAACGAGCATATAAACAACCAAAAACTAGGTAGCTTTCAGATTAGGGTAGATCAGCTTTTTGAAGTAGGGCCATGTGTATTGGGGATTGAGCTCTGTGAAGATCTCTGGTCACCCATCAACCCGAGTACCAGGGCCAGTTTGGCGGGCGCTAATGTCATAGCAAATCTATCCGCAAGTAATGAACTTATTACTAAAGCTGAATACCGAAGAAGTTTAATTCACCTGACCAGCGCTAAAAATTTATGCGGCTACATTTATTGCGGTGCAGGGCCGACGGAGTCATCCAAGGACATTGTCTTTGGTGGCCACTGCTTGATAAGCGAATGCGGTCAAATGCTCGCTGAGGGGGATCGATTCTCTTTTGACGAGCAAATCATCACTGCGGACATCGATGTGGATAAAATACGACACGATCGAGCCCAAAATAAAACCTTTGCTAACGCGCCAAGGCAAGATCGCTTCAAAGTCTCTTCCTTAAGCACACCCATAAAGCCTATAGAGAAACTCTGCAGAGCATTCGTGAAACACCCGTTCGTTCCCGCATCTACTAGTGAGTTCGATAGCCGAGCTCAAGAAATACTCAAAATACAATCAACGGGCCTTGCCAGAAGAATGATCTCTGCAAACACAGAAAAGTTAATTATTGGGCTTTCCGGTGGATTGGATTCCACCCTAGCATTCCTGGTCTGCCTAGAGACGTTAAAATCTCGGGCTATCGAAGTAAAAAACCTCATTGCAGTTACATTGCCTGGACCTGGAACCTCCGAGCACACTCTTCAAAGTGTCAATGAGTTAACCAAGTCTGTTGATGTCAAAGTCAGAGAAATCAAAATCCATGCGGCAGTAGAACAACATCTAAGCGATATCGCGCATTCAGGTAATACCGACACCGTTTTTGAAAATGCACAAGCGAGAGAGCGAACACAAATACTCTTTGACCTAGCCAATCAAGAAGGAGGCATCGTCGTTGGAACAGGAGATCTTAGCGAGTTAGCGCTTGGCTGGTGCACCTTCAATGCAGATCAGATGTCTAATTACAACGTAAACGTTAGTGTTCCTAAAACTATGATCACCTATCTTGTGGAATGGTATGCTCAACATAAGGCAAACGAAAAATTAGCACTTGTCCTAAAGCGGGTCATTGATACCCCTATTTCTCCTGAGCTGATTCCTCCTGAGCAAGGCCAAATACAACAAAAAACTGAAGAAGTTATTGGGCCATACGAGTTACATGATTTTTTTATCTATCATTTTCTAAGAAACGGTTCCTCGCCAACAAAAATATTTCATTTAACGAAGTTAGCTTATGGAGAACAATATTCTCAAAAGGAAATCCAAAAATGGTTGAAACTCTTTTTTGAGCGCTTCTTTAGCCAGCAATTTAAGCGTACAACGCTACCACCTGGACCTAAAATAGGAAGCGTGAGCCTCTCTCCGAGAGGGGACTGGCGTATGCCTGACGAAGCCTCAGCGACAATCTACACAGAGGAAATCGAGGCACTCGTCTGATGATAAGCGCTAACATAAAAGTAATTATTTGTGGGTTTGCTTTTTTTACTCTCCTAGTAATTAATCAACCCGGATATGCGAGTGAGCAATGCGGCGACAAAGGAGTCTGGATACAGATACTTGGCGCTGGGGGAGAGGAACTAAATGACAAACAAGCCTCGTCAAGTTACCTCGTCTGGTTAAACAACGAAGCGCGAGTCTTAATAGATACAGGCCCAGGCTCCTCCGTTGGTTTCGACAAATCTGGTGCAAGCTTCGAGAGTCTAGATGCCATCGTCTATACTCAACTGAGAGCAGACCATTCTTCTGACCTACCTGCTTATATTTTAGGTTCCTACGAGCTTTCTCGATCTGAACCGCTTACTATCTTCGGTCCTGATAACGGCCAAACAAATTATCCTGGAACCATTGAATTTATCCAAAGACTAATCGGCCCCAATGGGGTGTACCCTAAATTAGCTGATTCACTGACCTATAAATCGATGAGCGGTTATAAAATCCGACCACGTGAAGTCCCCTCTACAGGCAGCAGAGTCTGGTCAAGATTTGGCACAGAAAACCTACGCCTGTCATCTATCCCAGTGGGTCATTCCGATATTCCGACTATAGCCTGGCGAGTGGATATAGACGGGTTTTCTATTGTGTTCACTGGTGATTTTAATAATCAAAAAAATCAAATTGCTAAATTTGCAAAAAATGCCGATGCGCTTGTGGTGACTCATGCAATAGCGGAAGTGTCTCGCGGAACCCTGAGAAACAGTTACGTTCTGCCATCTCAGATAGGTCGTATTGCGAAACAAGCTAACGCTCGAATGGTTGTCCTAGGCCACAGAACAAACCGCACTAAGGGCAGAGAGTCGCAAAGCCGTTCTTCTATTGAACAGCATTATAGAGACGACATTATTTTCGCCGATGACATGGAATGCTGGGGACTTTAGCTCTCTGATCCTGACTAAAGATGATCAAGCGCTGAAACGCTCACCGCACTCAACCAACCAATCCTGCCACATCAACAATCTAACTAAGTTTTTCGGTTTTTCCCCAGTGAAATATAAAGGTCCATAGATTTGTTCTGGGCAAAATCCATAAGAATTAAAATCAGTTTACGACTTAGCTATGGATGCTCAGCTTCCAAAAGGAACTGTTTGTAGAATCATTCCACCCATACAACGAGGATACACAAGCGTGTAGAATTTAGCCTACGGTCGCTTAACGAAATAACCGAGAGAGCCCTTAATGGGATTGATAGTCTTAATCATATTTATTTGCTGCGGCTACTACGCACAAACTCGTGGCAAGGTGCGGCATGAATCTCTATCGAGAATGATCACGGACCATTCCAACCTCTTCTCGCCAATTAATTGCCTCAACTATGGCTTCTCTCGAGTCGACAACACGCCTTACCTTTCGCCCAAAGAATTTCCGGATCTCCAAATCTTCGAAGACAACTGGGAAATCATAAAAGAAGAGGCTATGAGTCTTTATGACAACTCTCAAATCACCGCATCAGCCAAACTAAATGACGTCGGGTTTAATTCTTTTTTTAAAACTGGATGGAAACGTTTTTACCTCAAATGGTATGAAACCTCGCTACCATCCGCTCAACAACTGTGCCCTAAAACAGTCCGTATGATCGAGTCCTCAGAGACTGTCAAAGGGGCCATGTTTGCAATGCTGCCATCTGGCTCGAAACTCGTTAAGCACCGAGACCCCTACGCGGGATCTCTTCGGTACCACCTGGGACTCGTGACAGCCAACTCCCCTGATTGCTATCTTTGCGTAGATGGTGAGCGATATCATTGGAAAGATGGCGAAGCGATTTTGTTCGATGAAACTTTTATTCATTTTGCTGAGAATCAAACCTCTACGGACAGAATCATCCTATTCCTAGATATTAAAAGACCGGTCAGCTCCAGAATTTTAGAAAAGCTCAACCAGATTTTCTCTGCAACGATTATGGCCGCCTCGACAACTGATAATCTTCCAGGAGACCGAGTAGGACTTCTGAATAGGGCCTTCGGCCCGGTCTATAAGATTCGCTTGTTAGGGAAACGGATCAAAGCTTTCAACGTGAAAATTTACTACGCCCTGACCTGGCTGCTTTACGGACTTTTGGTTTACCTACTATTTTTTAAACTACTAGGCTTTTTTTAGGAATGACGTTGATTTCTAGCACCCTAATCTCATTTTTAAGCTGCTTTCGAAATCAGAATATTTAGAAACTAACTCGCTTAAATCGAAATCTTCGGAAATGTTGTCCCTCCAGTTTTCCTGTTCCATCAAAAAATTGAAAGCCTGGACTATTAGCCACTCATGAGTCACAGATAAGCCACATAGATCGCGATAGAGTTCTTGGCTCATAGTGACTCTAAATCGATCACTGTCTCCTGGTCCAGATAGGACCTCATAAACATTGGCTTCGACCATACTGACGCTTATCATTAACACCCCTCAAACAAACGAAAACCTATGGCAACAACAGACTACAGCAGTTTGCTAGCAGAACTCCAAGACATTTGGTATGAAAAAATCCCTTTATCGAAAAATATGGAATTATCGATCTCCTCCTTTGACGGCGTTCGGCTAGTCACCCAGGCCAGGTTAGAACCCAATGTAAATGTCCACGGTACAGCCTTTGCGGGAAGCCTTTACGCGATTCAAGCATTAACAGGATGGGGCATGGTGCACTTACAAACCAGAATTCTGGCAGTCAATGCATCAATTGTAATAGCTCACGGAAATATCGATTATGCTGCGCCAGTCAAACAAGACATCGTTGCTGTTTGCGAATTCTCTAATCTTGAAGAAGAAGTACGAGACCTACTAAAAAAACGGAAGGCTCGTTTTAATCTATCCTGTTCGGTCACGTCGGACAATTCACTCGCCTGTGTTTTCAATGGCGTCTACGCAGTTAAAAATCTGGATCAGTAGTCCAGAGATTCGCTAGATAATTGAAAGGATATTCTGCTGATCACATCTATGGACTTTTTCTCTAACCCATCTGCTAGCTCCGGGCTAAACCGCCAAGTGGATAGAGTCCTTCGAGCTGATTCATCAAACACTCGAGGTGGATCGCTCTCAACGATCCTAACATTCATTACCTTTCCCTCCGTGCTTACGTCGTATTTCAAAGTGACGTAGCCTTCTATTCCTGAGTTCTTAAGCTCTTGTGGATAGATAGGCGCAGAACCGCCCAGCAGTTGTAGCGGTCTATGTTGAATTGTCGAACATCCCCAAAGAATGAGAATGAATACGACAAACCAGACGACTCTCATAACAAAGACAACCCACTAGACATGAAACTGTCGTTCAGGGTCATTCGCCAAAACCGTGGATCCATCTGGAAGATGAATAACGGCGCCATCTTCCGCGTATTGAATAATATAAGCTTTACGCGTCTTCTGAGTTAAATTTGGACCCGTTCGGTGTGGCGATAGACTTGAGAACACAGCAACCGAGCCCGCGGTTAACTCCATAGGTATCGGCTCCAGATCCTCATCATCCAAGCATCGATAACCAAGATCAGTCCATTCATGACGTAGCGTCCCTTGCAAGTGCAATCCGGGAGCCATCCAGGGACAGCCATTTTCCTTAGTCGCATCGGTTAGAGCAATCCAACATGTTAGATACTGTTGAGGTTCGACAAAGGTATAACCATTATCCTGATGCCAAGGAAAGTCGACCGCAGTCTCGGGACGTTTATACACTATTTGATCCCAATAAAGCCTCGGTTTCGAACCGACTAAATCTCGACAAAGTCCCGCTAGCTTCGGATGAGAAACGAATTCTCGAACACGAGAGTCGGCCAAAACAACATGAGGCCTGAAAACGATTTCATCGGCGCGGGCAATGTTTAACCGTTTGTTCTGCATTTGTCGCAGGAGCTCATTCGACGAAGATTCAAGAGGGTCCAAAACTTCAGTCAACTCAGCGATCTCTTTTTCCGAAAAGGCCGCTTGTAATACAAAACCTCCGAACTCGTTGTATAAGTCATTCTGTTCGTCACTAATGACCTCGAAGGGAGGTGTACTTTTACGCCAAGTAAAATTTCGATTTAATTCGTGTAATTTCATTACTCAAAAAATAGCCTTCTTTCTCATTCTTCAAAGTACCCCCAACAAGCAGGAGAAACTCAATAATCCTTGAGCAAACCGGCGGCCTCCGAGATTAGTAGCTCTCGAGATTGCAAACAGCGCTCAAATAATTTGAATTGAGCCTCGGCTCTTAACAAATTCTCTCCCTCATAGTTAATCCTGAAATATTTATCTCCTTGCAAGTGATCCGTCAAAAACCGGATGCCAAGCATAAAACTAATATATAAAGGCGCATCAGCAAAGTCTTCTGGATCACGGTCAGGTGATAATCCTCCGTTTAGAAACCCCTTTATGCTGAGACGAAAGAACTCTATATCAATCGTTTCTCTGCCTAGCCAGAGAGATCTGACGTAATCGCCAAAATCCCATGCCCAATGCCCTAACATCACCGTATCTAAATCTAGAATTGCTTGGACCTGATCACCAGAGCTTTTAAAGAGCAAATTGTCAATCTTACAATCGCCATGTATGAGCCAGTTTTTTTCCGAAAATCGCTGCGTTATCCAGTTATTGGCTTCGATTACGCGAAGCAGTTCAGAGGGCGCCCCACGCCTAACTTGGTCAAACCCCTCAAGGTAAAAACCCAGCTGCTGGTAACCCGGAATAATCTCTCTGATATTAGCTTGCTTCATTTCGGCCATAGCCGAATGAAATAATCCAAAGGCTTGAGCGCCATTTCTGACCTGCTCTAGATTCTCCAACGGATCTACTGTGCGCGAATGGTCAATAAACTCCCAGGCTCTCCAATACCCACTATCCAACTCCTCCATGAAATTTCCATCTCGAGATTCCATTAAATGGGGAACCTTCACTTCGCCCTGACTCCTCAGATGGTCCAACACCTCCATAGTCTGAGTCATAAGAGTTTCAGGACTGGGAAAGACTTGGTTGTTTATTCTTTGGAGTACTAAGGAGCTCCTATCCCCATCATCGCCCTCTAGCAAGTACGTTTCATGGATATGTCCATTGCCAAGCGCCGATACTCGGCCACCAGCGAACCAGAGGTTTGCACTCTCTTCAACTGCTCTCACGGTTATCCAACCATTTTAGAATAGGTGGCACGACGGCGATCATATACTCACCATGGGGCCCGTATAAGTCTTCAAGCGAATGTCGAACCTCATCCGTCGTCAGCCGATCGCAAGTTAGGTAGTCTGTCAACCTATGAGCCACTTCAACCAATCCCGCGATGACATTTTGCATGTCTTTAGGCCAATCTTCGCTCTGAAGAGAGAGCCAACTCTCCACAATAATTCTTAAGGAATTAGTATCTAAATCCTGAAACAAGAGTCGCGCAGAAAAACTTTCTGGCGATAAAAAATCGACAACTCGCCCCAAAGAAGAATTGACATCGTAGGGCCTGGCGATAGGCATTTCATTGCCCTGTAGGCGTGCCTCAAGCGTCTCTTCTCCCAGGAGTCTGAAGTACCACTTAGCCGGCTCAAACAGTTTTGCCACATCCAGCTGAGAGTCATTCAAACCCGCTGCACGCAATCCCATCTCTTCATCTCTATCCCAATTTATTTCTTTACACGCTTTCACAACCGAAAATCTGGAGTAGAAGCCTTTGACATCTTTATCGCTTTCACTTGACCAAAGTCTTTCTGCGATTGCTGGGAGTCTGGACCAAAGACGAGGGAACAAGTTTTTTTCGGAAACCAACTCCCCCCACAAGCACGCTTCGCCTCCTAACACTTTTCCTAGGTGTTCTTGTTCGTTTAGCTCTTCTATTGGCAAATTGATGCTGTCCTTCCTCCACTGTTCAGTCCATTTTAAGCCCTGGGCTACGTGCTTAAACCGCAGATCCCTAGCCAGCTGGTCCTCAAGTTCCAATAAATCACTTTGTTCAGCTTCAGGGTCAAACAAATAATGAACATCAGCAGGATAAAAAAGATCGAGGTAGTAGCCCGAAGAAAAAACACAATCCAGCCCTCTAACAAGAGCCCTGTCACGAGTCGAAGAGCCCCTCCAATTTTGAATCACATAGCCCGACATTTCTTCGTGCAAGACTTCGTCCCATGCCAATGGCTTTTTATTAATCTCTAATAAAATCTCGAACAACCGATTCGAAAAATAATTCTGAATCTCCGCGACGCCGTCTAATTTTGTGTCCTCCGCAAATTTCTGAACTCTCGTGTTTTTACTCCAGTACTCTGGGTGAACTTCGTCACCTCCCACATGAAGGCATTCATCAGGGAACACAGCCCCCACCTCCGAAAAGAGTATTCCTAAGTTTTCGTACAATTGCTCATTTGAAGGATCCAGGCAGGCCTTATGGACTCCAAAACGTCCAGACGGCTCAGAAAGCTCAGAAAATCCCCATTGGGGGTAGTTCACTAACCAACTAGTCACATGACCTGGGACATCTAGCTCAGGGATTATTCTTATTCCAAGATCTCCCGCATAAGTCACCAGGCCCTCGAGCTCCGATTGCGAGTAACACTCGCTGCTCGCTAATCCGGGGAAAGCCTGGCTAGAAAACCGAAAACCCTGATCGTCAGACAAATGAAGATGTAACACATTTAGTTTCAAAAATGCCATGCCATCAAGCACGCGCCTCAGAGTATCACTGTTGATAAAGGAGCGAGCCACATCAATTAACAATCCTCGCCATCCGAACCTTGGTCGATCGGTTATTTCGAGTTGCCGTGATAGCTCTCCTGCCGATGCGAGTTGATAAAGAGTCGCAATCGCCCGTAAGCCACCCCAAGTCGTTTTTGCTTCGATCCTTATCGTTTCGTCAAGTCGCAGCAAATAACTTTCATCCATACCCTGAGCGGGCAATCCCGATTGACTTTCACGGATATCAATTAAAATCTTTCCAAGCTTCGAAGAGCCCAAAAGAGAGCTAAAATAACAGCCAACTCTGCTGTCATACTCTCCAATCCACTCTAATTCGACGTCACCATATGAGATTTGTCTGTCACCCAGATTGGCCGTTTCCCTAGGTTTAGGGAGACATGAAACCGTCGACATAATCATTCTCCTCGACTTGTGACTTTGAACCAGCCATGACAGTATCGCAAAAATTTTGTTGGCGAGACGGCAGTGGATATAAAGGAACGCATCGAGTCTGTATTAAAAGCCGAAGCAAATGCAATAAATTCTATAGAGGTTACCGAAGAATTTGTGAAAGCGGTGTCAGTGATGCAGGGCCGCACTGGCAAAATAATCACTACAGGAATTGGGAAAGCGGGTCACATCGCAAATAAATTCGCGGCGACCCTCTGTTCGACTGCCTCACAAGCACAATTTTTACATCCGGCAGAAGCCGCTCATGGAGATCTAGGGGCCGTGTCGCCTGGCGATATACTGATTGCCTTTTCAACCAGCGGTAAAAGTAGAGAGGTTATAGAAATATTGGAACTCTCAAGACATTTGGGCATTGAAACGGTTATCGGCGTGACATCGCATCCCGATTCAGAACTTCGAAAATACTCCGACGTGGTTATCGATATGGGCGAAATCGAAGAGGCCTGTCCTCTGGGACTTACTCCGACTTCTTCAATGGCCGTCATGCTGGCGATTAGCGATGCACTCGCTCTGGCATTAATGGAACAAAATAAAATCTCTAGAGAAGACTACGGTCTCAGACACCATGGTGGCTATCTTGGGCGCACCGCCAGACTGGATAATAGCCCCTAGCAGTTAGTCAAACTAATCCCGGATCAAATCATATTTCAGACCCGTTCCCTCCTCATAAAAGTCGAACTTTTGGAAAAATGCTTTGGACAGTTGTGATCGCAAGAGTAGTTGGTGCCCGCCTTTAGACTCCGCCACTCCTATGGCATGCCCTAGAAGCCAACGCCCGATGCCATTCCTGCGGCTCGCCTGATCTACAATTAAGCTTCGGATAACGAATACCCCTTTATCGGAACGATCCAACTCGTATATACCAAAGACCTTTTTCTGATTTTTAGCGATCCGGATAAATTCGGCGGGGGGCTCGGCAGGACCACATTCAGCTTTCAAATGCGGGGGGCCATACAAATCTAATGGCAGTTCATCTCGGAAAGGCGGGTATACCTCGAAGTCTCGCACTAACGACCCAAAAGTGATTTCACAAGCTTAAGGACCATTCTCGATCCAGATTTCACTACGTTCACTACTGATGTCGATAATGGAATGTCTCCCAACAATTCTTTCGTTAGCAACTGAGCAATCTTGTCATAATTAACCCAGGTGTCTTCCACCAAATAAGGGTCTAGATCGAAGACTGACGCATAATCGGTCATATATCTCGGATAGTAACCACCTGCAAATCGATTGCCGCGTTCAGAGAATAATGTCTCATCTAGATTGCCCCCTAATGCCATCAGCAGTTCACTGCCTTTCGCATCCTGCATTCTTACCCTTGTGATTAGTTGTTGATGGTCCCTAACCAGTTCTTGCCTGAGTAACCCCAAATTCAACGCCCAAGCCAAAAACATGCCCATTGGAATAGCAGCCTTGTCAAATTCGCCAGCTAACTTGAGATGTTCATCTATGGAATCATAAATAACCAAAATCATTCCGAAGCCAAATTAAGCTGGTATTATTCGGTGCTCGCTTATAGAAATGCAAAGGTTTCTTCAAAAACTGATGAAGAATTACCCAATACAATTGATCAATCTATGACAAAGACAACCAGTAAAACTTTTCTTTTTGCTACTTTAGCTGCCTTAGTTTTTTGTATTAACCCAACTTTAAGCTTTGCTGATGGTCGCGCCGGAATGTCGACACTAGGCTATTACAAAGACCCCTATAGTGACGAAGAAAGATCGAGGCGGCTTTATGAAGAAGGCCTGAAACATAAAGCAAAGGCAGAAAGTCGAGCCGGACGAGCTACCAACGCAAAAAACACCAAAGAAAAGAATCGATTACTCAAAAAGGCGATGAAGGAATATCAAAAAGCTGTTGAAAAACAAACTAAAGCAGTCAAATTAGATCAAGAAAACTACAAGGCTTTCTCTGAGCTCGGCTATGCATTAGAAAAAAAAGGCGAGCCAAGAAAAGCAATAGGGGCTTATAACTTCTCGTTACGCATTAACCCAAGATATTACTTAGCATGGAGATATCGCGGGGAGGCGCTTATCCAGCTGGGACTGATAAAGGACGCGAAAGAGTCTTACATGGTTCTATTTAAGAACGATCAAGAACTTGCGGCTCAATTGATGACGTCGTTTGATGAATGGCTGGCACAAATCGAAACGACTGGCTCACTGGAAAAAGAAGAGTTCATCGAGTGGCTCTCAAGACGTAAAAGCCTGGCAAAAATAGCCTTTGGTCTAACAAACCGATCAAAAGACAGCCCCTAAACGACGGTCGCTCTGTACATGAGTCGGTGCTGGGGGAAAAAATCGTTTACAGGTTTGTGCTGAGTACTTCTATTATCCCATATTGCCAGAGTTCCCTTTTTCCAGCGGAGCCTAACCGTAAACTCTTCTGTCACGATATGTTCATAAAGAAACTTCAATAGTCTACCGCTCTCCAGATCAGTCAAATCCTTAATTCGACTGGTAAATAGAGCATTCACAAAGAGACTTCGTTTATCTATTTCAGGGTGCCGCAAGACAACCCGGTGAGACACTATTGGATAATTTTCCAATGCGCTCTTTAACCTCTCCTTGCCCCCAGGCTCGGCCAAACTTTCCTTAAAACCTTGACGAAAATCATGTTCAGCCTCTAATTCATCAAATAAGTTCTGCATCTCGGGCGATAACGACTCATAAGCGGCTCGCGCGCTGGCCCACATCGTATCTCCACCAAAGCCGGGTACAACCTGCGAATGAAGCATAGTAAAGGTTGGCGGAGATTGCATAAAAGTCATATCAGAATGCCAAACCTCAATCTTAGATGGATTCTGCTCCGTACTTTCTAAAATCTGGACATATTCCGTCCCTTCAACGATATCGTACGCGCCATGTCCTAAAGGCGTTCCAAATAGACCTGCAAAGTCCTCTAAAGATTGAGGTGCAATCTCCTGTTCTTCAAAAAAAAGTACTTCATACTCGAGCAAGCCCTTATAAACCTGTGTAAAAACAGTCTCGGAGTTTAGAACATCAACGACATCGACACCCTCTACATAGGCTCCGATTGAACCTGACGCTCGTCTAAACTCGGGGTTAGCTCCAGTCATCTAGACAAGGCCAAGAGATGATCCCGAATGAAATCAAATCGATCCTTACCCCAATAAATCTCGTCTTCGATAACCATAGTAGGAGCCCCAAAAATGTCATTTGCCAAGGCGATCTGAGTCAATGAAATCAGCTCTTCGCTTATTTCCTCGGACCGCAACGATTCAACAAATTCACGCTCAGTCACGCCCAATTCTATGGCTAGCGGTATCAGGCCATCGAGCGATTTGATCGACGCATCATTGTCTTCCCAGTAGGTTGAGAATAACTTTTCGATATAAGCCTCTTCCATCCCTAAACGCCGCATGACTAACGACCCTTTCAACGCGTCGCTCGTTTTAATTGGAAATTGTTCTGGCACATTAAATGGAAGCTTATACTTTTTGGCCCAGCGCTGAAGGTCAGTGGCTCGGTTTTTTAGCTTGGCCTTAGGCTCTTCACTCAACACGTATTGATGATGCCGAAAGACGTAGCCCAAATTAAATGGCATATATTCGATAACTGCACCAAACTCTTGTGCAATCGGTCTCAAAAGATGAAATGCAAAATAACTATTGGTACTACCTACATCCCAATAGAATTTAATCGTTACTCGCTCTGTCATTTGTTTGGCCATACTGTTTGAGAGAACTCCCTTTTCCCAGTTAATATCGTAAATCACATCAAACCGAATATAAAACATGAGTAAATCTCGCTCACAAATCAGTATCCCTGATTTATCTGACAACCAATAAGAAATGACTTACATCACGCCCGAAGGCTATACCTTACTGAAAACTAAGCTCAAGGAACTTTGGAAAAAGGAGCGCCCTTATGTCACGCAGAAGGTGAAAGAAGCTGCAGCCCTTGGTGACCGGTCAGAAAACGCGGAATACATATATGGCAAAAGGCAACTCAGAGAAATCGACAGAAAAATTCGCTGGCTATCAACAAAGCTCGATTCAGTAAACGTAATAGACCGGCTTCCTAAAGATCAGAATAAAATTTATTTTGGAGCATGGGTAACGGTGGCCTCAGAAAAGATTAGCGAACAGAAATATCGTCTCGTTGGCCCCGACGAAACAGAGATCGACAACCACTACATCAGCATAAACTCGCCCCTATCACGCGCTTTAATCGGAAAACAAGTGGGGCAGCACGTTTTTATAGAAGCTCCTCGTGATGAATCACTAATCAAAGACAAAACTAAAACAGTGAAAAAATCACCCTTAAAATATGAGATCTTAGGTATTAACTACTCAGGGCCTGCCAAAAATATATCAGAATGCGACGTTCAAATTTAAAGAATCATCAATCAAACAATCATCTAATGAGTTATCGACAATTAATCTACATTGCGCTCTTGTCGTTTCACGCAACTATTTGGGCCCAAGGCGGCTCATCAGGTCCGGAAATTTCTGCCGACTCTGTTAAATCAGGCGTTTCCATTGCGGAGGTTGGTCGTAAAGAAGCTGTACGCTTCCAAAAAATGGATAAAAACGGCGACAATTTGATCTCATTTCATGAATTTAAACGACAAAGAGACCCTTCAAAACAGCGACAACAACGTAAGAGGGCAGAAAAGAAAGAAGTGAAACAAACGCCAATAGAAACAAACAGAAGCCCAGATAAAAACATTAAAAGAGCTCATGAACTGAGACAAAAGAGGAACGCTCACTCAAGAGAATTGTTCAACATACTGGATAAAGACAAAAACGCATCACTGTCTTACAAAGAATTTCTTAAAGAAAGCGATCCCATGAATCGAAAGTTAGCGAGACTAACTGCTTCTTTTAAACGCCTCGATAGAGATAAAGACGGGATGTTGTCAGCAAAAGAAATGCTGCTACGGGTGAATAGGCTAAAGTCTCTTGATACCAACCAAGACGGTTTCGTAGAACCGAAAGAAATGCCTCAAACAGGATCAACCAAACATAGCTTGTCTGGTCAAAAAAACAGCCCAACAGAAATCCGCTAGGCCCTTCACAATGCTCGAAAAAACTCTCGACCAAATCATGGACATAAATATAGCCACTCGAAGTCCACTCCAGATAGAATTTGATCCGGCTTGGAGGTCTCCTTGCGAGGTCGGAGAACCCGAAGAGGGTGCGGGCAGACCGGCAACAATTACTTGGGAGCCGGTAAGAAGAAATTCGTTCACGGACGATTTTTCTGGTCTCGAAAGAGCAATCGAGTGTCCTATACACCCGGACATAAAAACCTATTTTGCGCGTTATTGGTCGGCTAACGTGCCTATGCAAGCACCTGATGGGTTTGTTGAGCTTCTCTTTCTCTGGAACGAGTACGACATTGCCCGACTAACTGAGAACCTAATTGGTCATTACCTAGCCTGTACACAAAACAAAAATCAATTTTCAGTTTTTTTTGCTTGCACGGAACCAGAGTCCGAATATTTCTTAACAATCAATAATGCGACCGGAGTCATCCAACTTGAATTGCCAGGTCAAAAGCCTATTCGGGAAATATCGGCTAACCTGAACGAATTTCTATCTACCCTTACGATCGACTAGTTTTTAGAGGGTCGAGTAATGGCATGGACGCTTCTTTTTTGTTGAACTCTTTCTAGCGAGATCGGTTTGCCTAAATCAACTTTGGCTCCTTGCGACGTCATGACATCCGAGTCGGATTGTTCAAAAAATATAAGACCCATAAGTCCACAGCAAAAAACCGTCCAACTCACTTCATCTAAACTCCTAATTTTACTCAAAGTTCTTGGGGTTGAATCAAAACCAGTTGCTCGCGAAAGCAAAATAGAACTCAAGCATATCGTTGCAGCTGTTCTAATATCCCCTTCCTTCAGCTCATCTTGAGAAGGCTCTTCCCCCTCACCGTTGGCTTTATTTTTAGTCAGTTCTTCCAAATAGGTATTGAATACTGTTCGAATAGCAAGGGAATCAATTGCATCCGCGTTCCTCATTATCCTTAGCTGCTGATTTAACACTTGCTCACACAATCCTTGTTTGTCATCGAAGTAATGATAAATCATTCTTTTATTCAGTCCGGCGCGATCGGCAATTCGATCGACCCTGGCGCCAGTAAATCCGTATTGAACAATTTCCACTACCGCGCTTTTCAAGATGCGTGTTCTGTTCTCTGATGACATAAGTAACCAATTAGTTACACTAACAGCCAAGCTACCATATTTTGTTGAGCGTAGTAACTAATTAGTTACTTGCTTTTATCTCATGGCCTTTTTCGAGCTTTAAAAGCATCTTTTTAACTTCTATTCCGCCAGCAAAACCTGTCAAGGACCCATCTTGCCCTATCACGCGGTGACAGGGCACAATAATCGCGATGGGGTTCTTTGAATTGGCGTGTCCTACTGCTCTGACCGCTTTTTTATTTCCTATCGCTTCTGCAATGTCAGAATAACTGCGAGTCTCGCCATAAGGTATATTTAAGAGCTGCCGATAAACACTCTGCTGAAATTCTGTACCAGATAAAGATATCGGGACTTCAAAACGCTTGAGCGTTCCACTGAAATAACCCTGAAGCTGACCAATCACTCCTCCAAATGCTTCGGGCCGCTCGACCCAGATTTCTCTCTCGTTAGTCCAGTTTCGCGCACGCAGGAAACCAACTCCCATTAGGCAGCTCTCTGTTCCGTATATAATCAAATCGCCTGCCAGGCTCTCTACAATTGAGTAGCTAATCAATGACAAAATTTTCCATGTCCAATAATCAAATCATGTAGTCTCTTACCTAGTTGAGCTACCATCGATATGATGCACGACTTTTTGCCCAACAATAAAGATCTAGATGCGTTCCTGAAGGACCGAACCCTCTTTGAATTGACTACGTCTATCGCGCATACAGATCCTGCAAACCAAAACTCCTCGAATCATCAAGTTGTCTACACAAAAACACCAAATGGTCTTAATGCCACGGTTTTAGGGGCCACCATTAATCTGGAAGTTCCAGTCTTGCTAGCCCCGGTCTACATCGAAAAACCCTGGGGGCAAGAGATATGGCACACAGGGATCGAAAAACGTGGCGAAAGCTCAGTGATGGTCGATAACAACCAATCAATTCCAATCTCGTTATTTTTAAGCCTGGCCCCTGAACAACTGACCAGTTCTAAACTGCCTGTCCTGCTTAAGGTATTGGATCCTAAGCCCGTTAAATCGTTAGGTAATTTATATTTGGAAGTCCACAAAGAAAAAGAAGAAGTCTACGTAGTTACCCATATAGATTCCGGGGCTTGGCCTGAAGGGGTGGGGACAATGAGGTACGGGGTCGATCAGGTCGCGAGGCAGTCCTACGAAACTGATCAGCAATTTAGAGCAGCCTATCTGTCTTCAGTCCAAGAGTATGAAGCAATCAGACAAAAGGTAGACGCGGGCGTCGATGTTTCTACAACCCTCGAAGAAAAGGCTAAGCTTAAAATGGACAGGTTTACCTCAGTAAAAGAAATGAGGCTTGGTGATGTCATAAAGGTCCCCACTTGGACTCCACACTCGCTGCAGCATGGTGTTCGGGTGGTCGAATTTCAAACGCCTACTTATGAGAGATACATTATCTCTTTCGAACAAAGGGTGCTGACACAGAACCACTGGGATAGCGAACACGCGATAACTCATATGACACTTGATACTCCAGCAGCCACAAAACATGAGAGCATTTCCAAGGGGCTCGAAATAATAGCTCGATTCGAAGACTTTAATGTCCTCAGAACCGATTTCAGTAAGAGTCCTGATGTCGACCTGACAATGAGCCAGGACTACGCAGTATTCATGTCGATCGGTGGATCATGTTTGGTTGGAAATTTAGAAGTTCCTTCTGAAACTGCTTGTTTTATACCCAGAGCAGCACTAAAAAATCACAAAATACGAGGCCAAAAAGGAGCCTACGGTTTAATAGCAAGTCCAAACAATTAAAACTACAACGAGCAAACGAACACATCCAGAGATCGGTTAGTTAATTTGTATATCCTTCATCTTTAAGGTTAGTCTATCTCGAATAAGGAAGTCAGGAATTAAGATGTCCGAAGAATCATGGGAAGAACCTCAGGAGCTAATTATCGAGCAAATCGAAATTGGCCCAATGCAAAATTATACCTACATCGTTGGAAGCAAGACTACACGTGAGGTAGTCATAGTGGACCCTGCTTGGGATATTCCAAATCTGATCGAGCACCTCAACCAGCGCGACTACACGCTTGTGGGGGCTTTGGCTACGCACTACCACCCTGACCACGTTGGCGGGTCTTTTAGCGGAAACCAGGTTCCCGGAGTGGCCGAGCTGCTCGAAACCAACCCTGTGAAAGTTTACGCTCACAAGCTCGAGGCCGATGGCATCAAGAAGGTGACCGAAATATCCGACAGTGATCTCGTCAAGGTCGAGTCCGGCGACAAGCTGTCGGTAGGCAATGTGGAAATCGAGTTTCTTCACACCCCAGGACACACTCCTGGCAGCCAGTGCTTCAAAATCAAAAACACAGTGGTTTCCGGAGATACGCTATTCATTAATGGATGTGGGAGAGTTGACTTACCCGGTTCCAATTCCGAGGACATGTTTCGAAGCATGAGCAAACTGGCATCACTCCCAGACGACACCCTTTTACTGCCTGGTCATAATTATGGACACGTGCCTAACGCGACTATAGGGGAAACCAAAACGTTCAATCCGTACCTGAAAATTTCCGATTTGGATACTTGGCATAACTTAATGGGCCACTAGGCAATCGACTAAAATACTAATTCAAGAGGGGAAAAATATGAAAACTGGAGCCTTCACTGGTTTCGATTTGACGATTCGGGAAAAGGGCATTGCCTGGTTTCAATTTAATACGCCTGAAAGACTTAATGGAATGACAACGGCTATCAAGAGAGATCTAATTGAAGCGGTTACACAGGCGCAAATGGACAATGGCGTGAGAGTACTGGTCTTCACGGGAACCGGTCGAGGGTTTTGTGCAGGCGATGACCTTAAAGCCTATAAGTCAGCTGAGTTGGGAGGCGCGCCTCTAGTTGATCCGATCCCTCCAGGACATGACAATCCAATAGGCACCTACGATGGGCTTCGCACTATTTCCCAGCAGCTGAACACGACCATAAGAAACATCGATAAACTCACTATATGCGCCATTAACGGTGTCGCAATACAAACAGGGTTTTCCCTGGCACTCTCATGTGATTTCCGAATAGCTTCCGAAACTGCCAGAATGGGTAGCGCAACCCTCCGCTTTGGATTACTACCGGACGAAGGCGGTCAATATCTTCTTGTTAGATTATTAGGCGTCGCCAAAGCGATGGAATTCATGATGCGCAAAAAGATCGTGACCGCCCAGGAAGCGCTGGATCTTGGCTTGGTTAGTCAAGTCACGACTAACGAGCAACTTGAAGAAGAGGCCATGTCCTTTGCTTTGGAACTCGCAAATGGCCCTCAAGTCTCTATGCGGTTATTAAAAAAGTCTATTTACAATGCAGCAGAACTCTCTTGGGAGCATGCTTTGGATGAAATAGCAGCTAAAACTGCCATCAGTGATCATCACAGCGACGCGAAGGAGGGGGTTGCTGCTTTTCATGAGAAACGAGAGGCCAAATTTAACGACTGGTTGGAGTCATAATATGAGCGATGTGGTTACTCATGAATCACAAAACGGGATCAGCATCATCACACTGAATCGTCCCGAAAAAATGAACGCACTGAATGAAGAACTGATTCTTGCTTTACAAGAAAAACTGAAAATCTTTCAGGAAGGCGCTGATCGTGTTGCGATTCTGCATGCATCCGGAGACAAGGCATTTTCGGTTGGCGCTGATATAAAGGATCCTCCCAAAGAAATGTGGCAGGGTGTTCCAAATATCGGTGCCCAATTGAGCAAGCCAATTATCGCCGCAGTACACGGTTGGTGCATCGGGGGCGCCTATGTCATCGTTCAAATGTGCGACCTCGTCGTGGCATCTGAAAACACCACCTTCAAATATCCTGAAGCTCAACTAGGATTTACCGGTGGTTTAATTGCAAGCGCAGTCTCGAGAATCCCGCATAAATTAGCCATGGAATTTATGCTACTCGGAGAAGACTTTTCGGCTGAGAGAGCAAAAGAAGCTGGCATGGTCAACAAGGTAGTTGGGCGAGGAGAGGAACTTCAGGCATCAATAGCATGGGCAAAAATATTGGCCGAATCGGCCCCGTTAGTGGTAGAGACTTTGAAAACCTTTTCCCTAGAGACCCTAAACCGGAGCCCAGCAGAAACTGGCGCCATAGCTCGACATCAATTGTTAAAAGTAAGCACGAGCGAAGACGGGGCTGAAGGTAAGAGGGCATTTGCAGAAAAACGAAATCCTATTTTCAAAGGGAAATAGATCCAAATCTACATTTGCCGAAAACAACTTCTCAATTCTTCGATAAACAAGGCAGGTTGCTCGAAAGCAGCGAAGTGCCCCCCCTTTTCTAGCTCATTCCAATACACGATATTGGTGTAGATTTGTTCTGCCCATTCTCTAGGAGTAGGGACGATTTCTTTCGGGAATATACTGCATCCGGTAGGCAGCTTTATATTCTTCATTCCGCCGGAAAACGCTTTCCCAAAACTTTCCCAATATAATCGACCCGAAGAGGCTCCAGACCCTGTCAGCCAGTAAAACATAACATTATCTAGAAGCTCATCTTTAGAAAGTATGTTTTCTGGATGACCATCACAATCCGTCCACTCGAAAAACTTCTCTATAATCCAAGCCGCCTGCCCGACAGGTGAATCCACCAGTCCGTATCCCAAGGTTTGCGGCCTAGTGCTTTGCTGCTTGGAATACCCTGCTCCCCATTGCTGATAATATTGACCGCCCGCCAAAGCAAGCTTGTCACGGTCCGAAGGGTTCTCCAAAGCCTCCTTAGTTGGAGGCGAAGACGGCATATTAACGTGAATCCCGAGACAATTGCCCAAGGCCTGCATACCAATGGCAGTCGTGACGGCCGAACCCCAGTCCCCGCCTTGAGCGAAATATGAGTCGTAACCCAAGGACAGCATCAGCTTGTTCCACATGGCCGCAATTTTTTCGACCCCAAATCCAGCCTCGTTCGGTTTCGACGAAAATCCATAACCCGGCAAAGCCGGACAAACTACATGAAAAGCATCTTTCGAAGCTCCACCGTGTTTCGTTGGATCAGCCAAGGGTTCGATAACTTTGCGAAATTCAACGATAGACCCAGGCCAGCCATGCGTCATTAACAAAGCCTTGGCGTCAGGGTGAGGGCTCTTATAATGAATAAAGTGAATATCTAGACCTTCGCAATCAGCAATAAACTGAGGCATCTGATTATGAAAAGATTCGCGAGCTCGCCAATCGTACTCATTAAGCCAATAGTCTGCTATTTCTCGCATATAACCTAAAGGAACGCCTTGAGACCAATCATCCACGGTTTCTTTCTCGGGCCAGCGAGAACCTCTTAATTTCTGGTTAAGCTCCTCTATCTGCTCATCCGACACATCAATTTTGAACTCTTTTATTTTTGAAGACACTTAACCGACTCCTGAATTAGGACAAACTATTTTTTAGACTATGCCCACTCCTAAAAGAGGTGAGCAACCGCGTCTCTCTCCTCGATAAGCTCCTGGGCCGTGGCATCCATCTTGGACCGACTGAAGTCATTGATATCGACATCTTGCACTATTTGCCAATCTCCTCCCTCACACTTAACAGGATAAGAGTAGATGAGTGCAGGCTCGACGCCATAACTCCCATCGGAATATACGCCCATACTCACTATCTCGTCATTCCCCATGACCCAGTCATGCATGTGGTCTATCGCAGCGTTTGCGGCCGACGCTGCGCTCGAAGCGCCTCGAGCTTCAATGATTGCTGCGCCTCTCTGCTGAACCGTGGGGATGAAGTCTTGCTCATACCAATTCATATCAACAAGATCCATCGCAGCCGAGTCAGCGACAGTAGCGCCGTGCAAATCCGGATACTGAGTGGCAGAGTGGTTACCCCAGATGCAAAGCCCTTTTACCTCACTAACGTGTCGACCCACTTTCCCTGCAACTTGCGCCATTGCTCGGTTGTGATCCAGTCGGGTCATCGCAGTGAAGTTACGAGGGTCAAGATCAGGCGCGTTTCGCTGTGCAATAAGACAATTTGTATTCGCGGGGTTTCCAACGACCAGCGTCTTGACGCTCTTCGAGGCATGGTCATTTAACGCCTTGCCCTGAACTGAAAATATTGCCGCATTGGCCTCGAGAAGGTCCTTTCTCTCCATCCCAGGACCTCTAGGCCGGGAACCGACCAGTAAGGCATAGTCGCAATCTTTGAACGCGACATTTGCATCATCGGTCTGCACAGTGCCCGCCAGTAATGGAAAAGCGCAATCGTCCAGTTCCATAACAACGCCTTTAAGCGCATCCAAAGCCGGAGTAATTTCTAAAAGCTGTAGGATGACCGGTTGTTCAGGGCCCAACATCGCGCCCGATGCAATGCGAAACAATAATGCATAACCGATCTGTCCCGCAGCTCCAGTTATTGTGACTCGTACAGGCTCATTCATTTCCCGTTCTTCCTTATAATTGGTTTCACCGGCATTGTATTCGATAGACCAAAAGCTGCACAGCAAGAAAATTGCAGAATCAATTTTCTAGTTAAAGCTCTCTACCAATTCGACGTCATTTTGATTTTTTCGATACGCGTCAACTGCATCTTTAACCCAAGGCAGAGTTTTAGACGGTAATTCGTGGAGTAGGAAAAAACCCCCATCGTCAAAGACTTCAGGCTCAGCGATGCGAGGCGATCCAGACCAATTTTTCGAAGAGAATATAAAGTTCAGCCCTTGGTCGCCTCTGAAAAGATAGCTATGGATGCGACGCAACTCTAGATTTTCTACCTCGACACCCGCCTCTTCAGAACACTCTCTTGCCGCACACAAGGTCGTTGTTTCACCTAACTCCATATGGCCTCCCGGCAAAGAGTACCAGCCATCTAAGACACCAGTTTTATGGCGCCGCAACAAAAAGACCGAGCCTTGTGAAATTAACATCGTGTGAGCAATCACTGTAAAGCATGCTCGCGAGCTCGTAACAAGTTGGTCTTTCATTCATCGCCTAATTAAACCTATCGGTATTAACTTAACACTTGCGTATGCCTAAAACTAAGGCTACGGTTTTTACACAACTAGAGGCATTGGGTTTTAAAATGGAGCTAAAAGACAAAACGGCCGTTATAACCGGGGGCAGTGGGGGTATCGGTAAAGCCATGGCAAAAGCATTTATTGAAGAAGGTGCCAGAGGCATCGTCCTTGCGGATCTTGATAAAGACGCTCTTGATGCGGCCGCTCTTGAGCTTAATTGCGAGTCTATGGTGTGTAATGTAACCGATGAAAAACAAGTGGCAGACCTTGTCAAATACGCCGCTGAGAAATTTGGTCAGATTGATCTCTTTTGCTCTAATGCCGGCGCCGGGGGCGAGGGCGTGTTAACGGATGCGACAAACGACGTTTGGCAAAACCAATGGGAACTGCACGTGATGTCACACGTTTACGCTGCAAGAGCTGTTTTGCCGCAAATGATTGATCGAGGAGAGGGTTACCTGTTGAATACCGCATCTGCAGCAGGACTTCTGGCGGCACTCGGAAGCGGACCCTACACGGTTACTAAAGCCGCTGCGGTAAAATTAGCAGAATTCATTGCCATCAATCACGGGGACGAAGGTATTAAAGTTTCTGTTTTGTGTCCTCAGGGAGTAAACACCGCAATGGCCCCCAGAAGCTTTGGTGACGGCCAAACCGATGGAATCATCGAGCCGGAGCAACTCGCTAAAACGGTTGTGGAAACAATTCGAGAAGAGCGGTTTTACGTCCTACCGCACCCAGAGGTCGAAGAGTACGTGCGACGCAAAGGGGACGATGTCGATCGATGGCTGTTTGGGATGCGTCGACTCAGAAGGCAGAGCTTGGAGGGCTGACCCCCCGGCCAAGACATTTGCCTGCGGATTGCCCTTTTTCTTTGAATCAATCGATTCCAATTTAGGAAAAATAGGAATAGACGAGCAAACAAACGATAATCAGATAAAGGGCCCACGTTAGCACATTTCCTAAAACGCGCGTTTTTGGTAGAGCGACTTCCAGCTGTTGAATACCGTACGCATGACAAAAACGAGCGACCAGCAAAGAGGCGCCAAGTAAATTGATTATCAGAGGCGAGTAACCGAGAGCCACCAATATCAAAATACCTAAAAGAGCTCCGGGCACATACTCAGTATTATTGCCATGAGCACGTATGGCACGCTCAAGGGATTGACTATTTCCGCGGCCTGTTGAAATCCCCTCTTTCATGCGATGGCGGGTCACATTCAAAGCCAGTAGCAAGGTCAACCCAAGATTCAGCCCAGCCCATAGCGCGATGGCTTGCAAACTTTCATCAACCATAATCTTTAAACCCTGTGTTATTTTCCTTCTCGTACAGACGATAACAAACTAACTATATACCCACCAATCAATGTCAATCAGCACTAATCAAACACTCTCAAAAAATGTAGTCCTCTGGAGAACCAATAGTTACGCTGTTTTTCAGAGGAGTTTTGTAGTATATTATTTTTCGCGGGATTTGAACTGTTTTTGCAAACATAATCAAAGACTTAGCACTCATAGGGGACAACATTACTTGCTCTTAGACTATTCGTATTCTAAGACATCGGTTTCTTTGCCTTGAGTGTTATTGGAGTAGATAGTTTTTACATGCGTGAAGTGAACAAGATAAACCCTATAAAATTAACAATTCCGTTAGTGCCAAGTAGGTAGATGAGCAAGCAAGCTTTTAAGAGGACCACACCCAATAAACATGGGTTATACGACCCAGCGTTTGAAAAAGATAGCTGCGGAATAGGGTTCGTCTGCGACATCAAAGGTAGACCAAGCCACTCCATCGTTAAAGATGCGTACAATATGAACTGCTGCATGGAACATCGAGGAGGTGTCGGGTACGAGAAGAATACTGGCGACGGTGCAGGCATTCTAACTGGAATACCACATAAATTACTCAGCGCTTACGCCCAGCAGGAGTTTGGCGTCTCACTATCGCCCAGGCAATACGGCGTCGGCATTATCTTCCTGCCAAATGACAGCGATGAGCGGGCTATGGCGAAGAAAATCTTCTCCGAGACTGTAAACGCTTTAGGACAAGACCTAATCGGTTGGCGAGAAGTTCCGATTGCCCCCGAAAGAGCGGATATAGGGCAAGCCGCTCGCAGCGCCATGCCCACATTCGAACAGCTTTTTATTGGCGCGTCGAATGACTGTGCCGGACAGGGCTTCGAACAGAAGCTCTACCAGATCAGAAAAAGAGCGATCAATCAAATCAACTCGGGAAGTGCGGGAGTCTTCAAAGAAAAGACCTATGCTTGTTCACTATCATCAAAAACCATTGTTTATAAGGGGATGCTAACACCCGATCAACTCTTTAAGTTTTATCCAGACTTGGTCAACGAAGATTATGAAACGCATCTTGCGATGGTGCATTCTCGCTTTAGCACGAACACCTTCCCTTCCTGGGACAGAGCACAACCTAATCGTTTCATGGGCCATAATGGGGAGATCAATACTCTGTTGGGGAACGTCAATGCCATGAATGCTAGGCAGGGTGTTATAGAGAGCGCAGTTTTTCAGGAAGAACTAAAAGAACTATTCCCTATTATTGAACCGGATTGCTCGGATTCCGGAAACTTTGACAATGTTCTTGAGTTTCTTCTCATGAACGAAAAAAAACTTGAAGAAGCCATTTTGATGATGATCCCTGAGGCTTGGCAGCAGCATCAAACAATGAGTGACCAGCTAAAATCATTCTACGAATACAACTCATGTTCCATGGAACCCTGGGACGGGCCAGCATCCATAGCTTTTACCGATGGAGACTACATAGGAGCTGTACTGGACCGAAATGGATTGCGCCCTTCACGTTACTACATTACAGAAGACCACAAATGCATTATGGCCTCTGAAGTTGGCGTGGTTGACGTCGATCCAGCCAAAGTTATAACAAAAGGCAGACTGCAACCGGGTCGTATTTTTTTGATTGATTTCGAAGAAGGGCGGATGATTCCTGACCAAGAGCTGAAATCGAAACTAAGCGCAAAACACCCGTATAGAGAGTGGCTCAATAAGGAAAAGATAGAGCTAACAGATCTCCCTGAGAATGAGCCTGAAAAATTAGAACCAAACGAGCTAATCCCAAAAATGAAAGCTTTTGGTTACACCCAAGAAACGATGCAGTTTATGTTGCAGCCTATGGTGACAGAATTGAGAGATCCGCTCGGCTCTATGGGAAACGATGCCGCTCTAGCAGTGATCTCAAAAAAACCTCGTATGATCTACGATTACTTCAAGCAGCGTTTTGCTCAGGTAACCAACCCGCCCATCGACTCTATCAGAGAAGAAGTCATCATGGCGTTGGAATGTTACATAGGGCCAGAGCAAAATCTACTAGATACTAACAGCGCAAATGCCAACCGGTTGAAGATACCTCATCCAGTACTGACAAATGAAGAGCTGGCAAAGCTCAAAAACATCGAACACCAAGGCTGGCGCTGCAAAACTATAGACATTACTTACCCCAAAGAGAATTCCGACGATGGTCTCAAACAAGCTTTGCATAGGATTAATCAAGAATCTTTGAATGCCATTGAGCAAGGTTTTAGCCTGATCATTCTTTCAGATCGAGAGCTAGGGCCAGATCGTCTGTCCATCAGCTCCCTGTTGGCCATCGGGAGCGTCCATCACTTTTTGGTTAACGAGCATTCAAGAACCAAAATTGGTTTGATCTTAGAAACCGGCGAAGCCCGAGAAGTGCATCATCACTGTCTCTTGACTGGATATGGGGCCGACGCGATTAATCCCTATCTGGCCTTCGAAGCCCTATGGGACAAGCTTTCGGCAGACGTGTTCCCTGAAATCAAGTCTGCCAACGACATAGTGGTTAACTATAAAAAAGCTGTGGGCAAAGGAATGTTGAAAGTCATGGCTAAAATGGGCATTTCCACACTGCATTCCTATAAGGGAGCGCAAATTTTTGAAGCAGTCGGGTTAGCAAAAGAAGTTATTAGCCTTTGCTTTGCCGGCACCGCTAGTCGGATAGAAGGCGCAAACTTTGACGTTCTCTCCAAGGAAATGAGAGAGAAGCACTCAATGGGATTCCCTAAGCAAATCAGCTCAGAGAGCAACGTGCTTGTCAATCCGGGAGACTTCCACTGGAGGCGAAATGGGGATACTCATATGTGGGACCCATCTACCATCGCTAATCTGCAGAGAGCTGCAAGAGAAAACAATGAAGAGGCTTATTGGCAGTTCTCAAAGCAAACCAATGAGGAAAACAATCGTAAAGCTTCGATCAGAGGTTTGTTGGAATTCAAGAAAGTCGAGCCTATTGCAATCGAAGAGGTAGAAACAGAAAAAGATATTATGGTGCGATTTGCCACCGGCGCCATGAGCTTTGGATCAATCAGTGCCGAGGCGCATGAGTCACTAGCAATAGCGATGAATAGAGTTGGGGGCAAATCAAACACCGGCGAGGGAGGTGAAGACCCTGCCCGTTTCATACCACTGAAAAATGGAGACTCAAAAAGATCCGCAATTAAGCAAGTAGCAAGCGGTCGATTTGGAGTGACCATCAACTACTTAAGTAATGCGGACGAATTGCAGATCAAAATAATTCAAGGCGCTAAACCTGGTGAGGGCGGCGAATTACCAGGAGGGAAAGTCGATGACTACATAGCCAAGATTCGACATTCGACCCCCGGAGTAGGTTTAATCAGCCCACCTCCTCATCACGACATCTATTCCATAGAGGATATCGCTCAGTTAATTCATGACCTTAAAAACGCTAATCCAGAGGCTCGTGTTAGTGTCAAATTAGGATCTGAAGTTGGCGTGGGCACAGTCGCGGCTGGAGTAACCAAAGCCAGGGCCGACCACCTGGTTATAGCAGGGGACTCCGGTGGCACTGGAGCATCACCATTGACGTCAATAAAGCATGCTGGAATTCCTTGGGAAATTGGAATTGCTGAGACACATCAAACCCTGGTCTTGAACAATCTTAGATCCCGCGTAGTCTTGCAAACAGATGGTCAGCTTAAAACTGGAAGAGACGTAGCAATCGCAGCCATTTTAGGAGCAGAGGAATTTGGTTTTGCTACGGCGCCGCTCATCGCGCTTGGGTGCATCATGATGCGAAAATGCCATCTAAACACTTGCCCGGTTGGCATAGCGACTCAAGACCCTTTACTGAGGAAAAAATTTAATGGCTCACCAGAGCACGTCATCAATTATCTGTACATGGTGGCGAAGGAACTCAGGCAGACTATGGCCTCTCTTGGCATTAGAAAAGTTAACGACTTGATCGGTCGCGTCGACCTACTTGAAGTAGACGATGCTCTAAGACACTGGAAATCCCAAGGCTTAGACTTATCCGCAATACTAACCCCAGCCGATGAACCAGACGACTTTTTAGGATCTTTTGCCGTTCACTCGCAAGACCATGAACTTGACAAAGCTCTCGATAATCAACTAATCGAATTGGCAGAACCAGCATTAACTAATGGCACCAAGGTTCAAAGTGAGCTCAACATTGTAAATACCAATAGAGTGGTAGGGGCCATGTTGTCTAATCAAGTCATAAAACGGGTCGGTCCTCAAATGCTCCCTGACGATACAATCCACTACAAGTTTAACGGCAGCGCGGGTCAGAGTTTCGGTTGCTGGCTGGCCAAAGGAATTACCCTAGAGTTAGAAGGCGATGCTAACGATTACACTGGCAAAGGATTATCAGGGGGCAAACTCATTATATACCCACCCAAAGAGAGTCAGTTTATTCCGGAAGAAAATATCATTCTGGGTAACGTGGCCCTTTACGGAGCAACTAATGGGGAATCTTATTTTAGAGGCATAGCAGCCGAACGTTTTTGTGTGCGCAATAGCGGGGCAACGGCGGTAGTCGAAGGCGTCGGTGATCATGGATGCGAGTATATGACGGGGGGAACGGTGGTCATTCTGGGCGAGACTGGGAGAAATTTTGCGGCAGGTATGAGCGGTGGTGTCGCGTACATTTGGGATGAACACAATACGTTTGAGGAAAAGTGCAACAAAGAACTCGTTCTCCTTGAAAGTGTTTCCGAAGACGCTGAGGAGTTAAAGAGGCTTATACAAAACCATTTAAGTTACACAAATTCCACTCGGGCGAAAACGATTCTAGATTCCTGGGAACACGCATTAACACAATTTATTAAAGTAATGCCCGTTGACTATAAACGCGTTCTGGAGGAGCGAAAGGTATTGGCGGATGCAAGTTAAAATTATGCGATCTGGAGACTTAAAGGATGGGTAAGGCTACCGGATTTCTAGAACACGTTCGAATCGTGGAACCCTACCGCGATGCCAAACTACGACTTAAAGACTTTAACGAGATCTACACAGAACACCAGAATGATGCGCTGAAAGTGCAAGGGTCTAGGTGCATGGACTGCGGTGTGCCTTTTTGTCAATCCGAAGAAGGATGTCCAATACATAATCTCATCCCAGAATGGAATGATCTCGTTTATAAAGACCAATGGCACGAGGCCCTAATTCGTCTGCACAAGACCAATAACTTCCCCGAATTTACCGGCAGGGTCTGTCCTGCGCCTTGCGAAGGAGCGTGCGTTTTGGGGATTACAGATCCGTCAGTGACCATCAAAAATATTGAAATGGCGATAATCGACCGCGGTTTTGAAGAAGGCTGGGTCAAGGCAGAGCCACCTGAAAAAAGGACTAATTATAACGTCGCTGTAATTGGCTCCGGTCCAGCCGGGCTAGCAGCAGCCGCGCAGCTCAACAAAGCAGGACACAATGTTACTGTGTACGAGCGAGCAGACAGGGTTGGGGGTCTTCTGATGTATGGCATTCCTAATATGAAACTCGCAAAAAATGAAGTTGTTGAGAGAAGAATAGCTATCTTGAAAGAAGAGGGAATTTCTTTCGTCACCAATACGGAAATTGGAGATGGAGAAACATCAGGAACTCAAACAGTTGAGCAGCTGCAAGAAAAGTTCGACGCAGTACTTTTTGCAACTGGAGCAACTGTGCCCAGGAATCTTGATATTCCAGGGAGAGAACTTAAAGGGGTTCATTTTGCAATGGAGTTCCTCTCACAAAATACGAAAAGCCTTCTGGATTCAAATCACTCAGATGGCAAATACATATCAGCGAAAGACAAGAACGTCATAGTAATTGGTGGCGGAGATACCGGTACCGACTGCATAGGAACTTCCCTGAGACAGGGATGCAAAAGCTTAGTCAATCTTGAGTTATTCCCTAAGCCTCCCGAATCTCGAGCGCCGAATAATCCGTGGCCACTATTCCCTAGAACCTACAAAATTGACTATGGCCATGAGGAAGCGGCTCAGGTTCAAGGAAGCGATCCCAGAACCTTTTCAGTAGATTCAATTAGTTTCGAAGGGGATTCAAACGGGCACCTTAAAAGTCTTAAAACCGCAGACGTAGAAATGAAGGATGGTCAATTCAAACGTATTGAAGGAACAGAAAAAATCTGGCCGGCCGACCTTGTGCTTCTGGCTATGGGCTTTTTGGGGCCAGAACATACCGCCACAGACATGGTTGGGATGGAATATGATGAGCGAAGCAACTACAAAACCACAAATCAGTCTTATCAGACAAATTTGGAGGGTATCTTTGCTGCGGGTGACTGCCGGAGAGGACAATCTCTAGTTGTTCGAGCAATAGCAGAGGGACGCGAAGCAGCAAGAGAAATTGACTTTTTCCTAACCGGCTCATCAGAGTTGCCGTAGAACTCTCACTAATTTGACAAAGCCTGGGTTAGAACCTCCCTGACACTTGCTTCTGAAACCCCGGTTTCTATTTTAACTTTTCCGACATTTAGAATTAGGATAAAGGTCAAAAGACCATCTTTAACTTTTTTATCTAGGCGAATCGTATCCATCAATCGATCCACGTCAGAACCAGATAAGTTTGAAGCCGCGATCGGCAACTCCAGCGCGATCAAAGTTTGTCTGATTCTTTCTAATTCATCGAGCTCAATGAGCCCCATGTTGTAGGATAAAGAACACGCCATCTCTATCCCTATTGACACCGCCTCTCCATGAAGCCAGGTACCATATCCACTAACGGTCTCAATAGCGTGTCCAATTGTATGGCCAAAATTAAGTATCGCTCGAACTCCCAATTCGCGCTCATCCAGTGAAACAATTTCTGCCTTGATCTCACAAGATCTAGTTATAGCCTCTGCGATAAGAGGGATTTCTCTCGATGCTAGACCTGAGGCATTGGACGCTATCCAGGAAAAAAAATTCTCGTCGTAAATCAACCCATACTTAATGACTTCTGCAAGCCCAGCGACATACTCTCTTTTTGGCAAACTCAACAATACGTTAGGATCTATCAATACGGTTGAAGGCTGATAAAAAGCACCTATTAGATTCTTTCCAGCAGGATGATTAACGCCCGTTTTCCCGCCAACTGAAGAATCCACCTGAGCCAAAAGCGTGGTGGGTATCTGGATGAGGTTAACTCCTCTCAGATACGTGGCTGATACGAACCCGCAAAGGTCACCAACAACCCCGCCCCCAAGTGCAACCAAGTTAACCGTTCTATCGAACTCTTTCGATACAAGGAAATCGATAACCGTCTGGTATGTTGACAAACTTTTATATTGCTCGCCATCCTCAATTTCAAAAAAAGAAACGTCGAGCCCCCAAAAAAAACCTTCAACCAACTCTCCATACAAGCTCCGAACAGTAGAATTGCTAATGATACAAACTCGTCTTCCGACCAAGTTAGACTTCAACTCGGTAGCGGGAAAATTCTCAGCTGAAAAAAGTCCATTCTCAACATAAATAGGATAATTCGAGTTCTTAGTTTTTACAGTTACTTTTTGCATATGGGTTTATAAAGAATCAAATTCCTAATCTTCTAGAGTTTATCGATTCAATCTTGAAATAATAGCTCTTACCAAAGTGCTCGTTGTTTGTTTATCTGTTATAAATTTGTAGTCAGCTATCTCGTTGTAAAGTGGATCTCTTCGCTTTTTCAACGTCATTAAAACTTGGTTAACCTCTGAACCTTGCAATAATGGACGCTTTTTATCATCGGTTACCCGCTCTACCAAAGTCTCGTTGGGACAATCCAAATGTATAACTGTCCCGTTTTCAGCAATACGCCTACGATTTTTTTCCCTTTCAACCACACCACCACCAGTCGCGATGACCGCGCCCGTTTTTGTGGTTAACTCCCAGATCACTTGTTCCTCCCTATTCCTAAACCCTTCTTCTCCTTCAACGTCGAAAATCCAAGAAATCTCCGCGCCAGCATTTTTTTCAATTTCTTTATCGGAATCGAAGAACGGCCTGTTCAATTTTTCGGCCAATAGCTTTCCAATAGTGCTTTTCCCTACCGCCATTAGTCCAACAAGATAGATACTTTTATGCGTCATAATAATTAAGCAAAATAGGCTAATA
>CAJWGQ010000002.1 GCA_913041025.1 uncultured Gammaproteobacteria bacterium
AGAGCTTAATTAGATCTGAAGTAGAAAAGGTTTCACTGGGAGGAGGCATCATCTTGCTCCAAATCGTCAGAGGAAGCTTTGCTCTTTTTGAAGAAGGCGATATCGCGTTGGATCTCAGACAGTCTGAAGATTAGATCTGGTATTTGACTATTGATGCGCCATAAAAGGACAGCTATCAAGATGAGAACAATGAACGAGAAAAATTCCATTTGAATAAACCTATTTCAATTTCAAAGGATATGTTTTGGTCAGCTTCCGATCATATATGACCAAACGGTTCGAATCTAATGGGTCTTTGTCATAATCAATTTTGGACTTGCTAGTGATACCTTTGCATTCGTATGCTCGGATAAAGTGTGCCACGGGCTGTCAAATTGGCAGTGAGCAACCCCCCAGGTTTGCAAGACCGTGGGTTTGCTGATTTTGACCAAATAGCTCACAAGGCCTGAAACACCTGGGTTATGCGCGATTATAGCAACGTTAGTAATATCCTCCGGTGTGGATCGTATGCGATCTATCAGAGTATCAGCCGTCGCGAGGTAGAGATTGTTATCAATTATAAGCTCTGAATTGAAATATCCGCTTATTAGTTCTGCTGTTTGAAGTGTTCGAGAGGCTGGGCTTGCGAAAACCCACATTGGTTCTCCTGGCATTGAAATAAGCCACGGTTTCATTATTTCCCAATCCTGGTGAGCACTTTCTGTTAAGTCTCTAGTGATATCCCGACCATCTTTGGAAGTGTCCTCGGCTTCACCATGACGAATTATCCATAAAGTTTTTATGGGATTAACGCTTCTAATCCCAGAGTGCGAGAAACTCATCAATGGCCTGCATTTGGCCGCCAGATGCAGAAGAAGGCACAATGATCGGTGTTTTTACCCCTGAATCAAACCAGGCCTCAATTCCGTCACGCACCTCGGTCGCATTGCCAAAAAGCGTGGTATCGGCGAGCCATCTATCGGAAAGACATTCTGGGACCCGATCTAGATCTTTTCTCTGAAGTGCGTCCTCTATGTCTGTCATTTCTTGCTCGTAGCCGGCTTCTTTCCAATAATTTCGATAATTCGGCAAGAAAGCGTAGCTGGTTAAAGTCTTTCGATTTACTGCTGCAGCTGCTGCTTTGTCATCACTGATGCAGGTTGGGATCATGTTACCTATGAAGAAGCCCTCACTATCCCGAGATTTATCAGTCAGCACTGATAACGATTCACCCATGTGTGATCTAGCCCCATTAGCAAATACCATTCCATCGCCAACTTCCTCAGCGAGCTGAATCATCTTTTTCCTCAGGGTAGCAAGGATAATAGGGGGCATATCTCCGACTCTGGGAACCGCTTTTAATTCTTCGACGAATTGCCTCATATCTGCTAAAGGCTTGCCCTGTGTGATTCCCATCCGGTTCATTGCGGGTGCGTGACTGACGCCAACACCAAATTTAAATCGACCCTCAGATATTTCGTGTAGGAAACCCGCGGTTTGGGCAAAATCCATCACATTCCTGGTATATATTGGAGTGATACTGGTACCAATTTCGATGGATGTGGTGGATAGAGCGATGGCATTGCATAAAGAGAGGCTGTCTCCAAGGCTTGGACCGTAAATACCTGGGAATCCTTTTTTCTCGAGGGTTTGAGCAACCTCTACCGTTTTAGCTCTTCTTCCTGGTACTGCTGCCAAGCTTACTGCGGGTAATCGAGTCATAATTCTTCCTATCCAAATTGGAGTTGAGTTCTCAGTCTAACAACTTATTGATCTGCACAACATTGTCAGCTCTGGTCCTAGTTTCGGGGAGGCAGGTCTGCCAGATGGGAGTCATTGCTCCAAGACCGATTCCCGTTTGATTTGATCATGGTTTTTTGTTGTTCAGGATAGCGTACAACGTCCACTGGCCAACTTTCTCCGCCCATCAGATAAACCAGATCCTCGTTCGAGTTGTTGTGCATACTGTGCGGAAGAGACGGAGAGGGGAACCCCATAAAATCTCCCGCGCTAACCTCGAACTCCTGCGCGCCTATTTTCGCTATCCCTTTCCCCGAGATAATGTAGAGGAATTCTTCATCTGCTTCGTGGTAGTGGTGGGTGGTAGAGTCTCTTCCCGGATTTAATCTCACTTGGTGAATGCCTAACCTCCTGAGTCCTGTAATGCTTCCCAGATTTTTGGTGAAGCGAATGGCGTTGCTGTTGAACTGGTGTTCGACTTTGAGCTCTTCTAGTTCTGCTATCCGTTTAGTGGTAACCAGGTGTTCGGGCATTCTCTCTCTCCAGTTAATATGGGCCTTTGCGCCGTTGGATTTGCTTTTAGTGATTTATCTATTGTGTGATTCTTTCGATCGCCTTGATTACCGACTCGTTCTGCTCCTCTGTCCCAACTGTAATCCTGAGTTTGTTTTTGAGTAACTCATTTTGGAAATAGCGCACAAAGATTTGCTCTTCTTTCAATGACAGATATAAGGAGTGAGCGTCAACTTTTTGGCTATCGATTTCTGCCAATATAAAGTTTGATTGGGATGGGTGACTGTTTAGACCTAAGGCAGTTAAGCTCTTTCGCAAATAAGTTCTATTTTCTCGAATTTGATTCCATATTTTTCGTGAGTACTCTTGGTCTGAAATCGCCGCCACTCCTAACTTTTGCTGAATCGATCCTATGTTATAGCTGTCTCGCGTCTTGCTGGTTATCGGAGAGATCAGCGCTTCACTCCCCATCAAATAGCCTAGCCGTAGGTCCGCAAGTGAATAGCCCTTACTGAAGGTGCGCAGAATCAATACATTATCATGTTTCTTCAGAAGATCTGCTGATCGATAATTTAAACTGGGATCGATGAAATCAGCGTAGGCCTCATCGATTAACAAAATGCCCGGAGCTGATTGAGCTATCTTGTCTAAAGTATCCAAACTATAAAAATTGCCACTTGGTGCATGAGGATTGACCAAATAAGACATTTTTGCGTTGTGGGAATTGATTTCTTTACTAAAGGTCTCGGGAATTTCCCACCCTTCAGAGTAAGCGATGGGTTTTATACTTGCATCCTGGATTGCTGCCAAAACGGGATAGAGTGAGTAGCTAGGATCTGCAAAACAGACGTTTTCTCCAGGATCAACAAAGGTAGTTAGTGAAAGTCTCAAGCCTTCGTCGCCTCCATTTGTAATCACGATGTTTTTATCGGTGATTTGATTAAGTTTCGCAACCTCGGCCCTTAGCTCATCTGCCAAAGGGTCTGGATAGGTTCTTAATTCCTCGGCGTTCAAAGTTTGAAGTGCCTGAATCACGAGAGGGCTGGGAGGATAGGGGTTTTCGTTGGTATTGAGTTTAATAAGATTCGTATTGTTCTTTGGTTGCTCTCCCCAAGAATAGCCTTCCATACTAGCGATATTTTTTCTGACTAACTTAGACATTTGTAAGAACTTTATTAGGTGTCGGGTTCTGTGCTTTTGGAGTCGCTATTTTCTGTCGTGCCTAAAAGAATGGCGATCCAGTTTGTGTTGGGATTTGCCTCGAGGGCTAGTTTGGCCGTAATGGTAAGAGGTACCGAAAGAAGCATTCCGATGGGGCCCAGTACCCAACCCCAAAATACCAGGGATATAAAGACGACTAGCGGTGAAAGTCCTAATCCTTTGCCTAGGTATCGAGGCTCGATAAATGACCCGATTACGATGTTTATGATTAAGAATCCGAAAATGATGATGGTGGCGGACCAGCCATCCAACTGTACATAGGCAAGAAGTACTGGCGGTATTGCCGCAATTACCGATCCGATGTTGGGCACAAAGTTCAACAGGAAAGCGAGGAGGCCCCATAATATGGGGAAATCTACTCCTAATAACGAAAGGAAAAGGGTAACGACTATGCCTGTGATTGCGCTCATCGTCGTTTTGATGGCTATGTAGTTATTTAGGTTTCGTGTGAAATCAGAGAAATAAACGCGGCCGCGTTCAGGGTTGGTTAGAATTGCACTTAATTTGTGCGGGAAAGAAGTGGCCTCTGCGAGAATAAAGATCACTGTGAGAATGATAAGGAAACTGTTGCTTAAGACAGAGCCAAGACTAGATATGGTTGTTCCCGCTAAATTAATGAGTGTTGCGGGCGAGAAATTGCCAAAAGCTGAATTTAAGTCGAGATTGAGATCAAAATAACTAATCAGAGGATCAAGAGAACTAATTAAATTGGCTTGCATGAGTAAAAGTTGACTTTGATAGAAGGGGAGCTTACCCATAAAGCTCGACGCAGATTGAGCGACAATGCCCCCGAAAAATAGAATCATTAAGATGATCGCGAGGATTACCAGACAAATCGCAAGCCAGCTGGGGGCTCCTCGACGTTTGATCCAAAACATAGGTGAAGCGGCTAATGTTGCCGTAAAGATCGCCAGCAGAAAGGGCACAAAAAGATCTTGAGCCGCTTTTAACGCAGCGATGATTACAAGTAAGGCCGCTAGCTGTACAAGGCCGATGGCAAGTCTTGTATTGGCGTCTGTCATTATGAGTTAGTTAATTAAACGCACGACGATTTGACATGCTGGGCAGTTGACTTCGTGCACTGTCTATCCTGTCTTGATCAAATTCGCCGATTGCATAACCGTCTCCCTCTGGTAGTTCACAGATGATTTTACCCCAAGGGTCGACGATTAGAGAATGGCCGTAGGAGGCTCTATTTTTGCTGTGCTGTCCATGCTGAGCTGGCGCGAAAATATAGGTTTGATTTTCTATTGCTCTCGCGCAAAGCAGATTATGCCAATGCATTTCGCCAGTTGTCTTGGTAAATGCCGAAGGAACGGAGATTGCTAAGCTGCCCATGTCCGTCAGTTTTTGAAAAAGGTTTGGAAACCTCAGGTCGTAACACACTGTCATTCCGAGGTCTCCGATGAGCGAATTAACGACGACCGCCTGATCACCCGGTGAGGTGTGTTTAGACTCCATTAACCTAGGTCCATCTGCTATATCGACATCGAACAGATGGATTTTTCGGTAAACACCACTAACTTCTCCAGTGGAAGAGAGGTAAACACTGGTATTAAAGCATCTTGTGGAATCAGTTGGATCGGATTCGTGAAAGCCGCCCAAAAGAATTTCTACACCAAGATTTTTAGCCAGATTTTTGCACCGAGCTAAGATTGGTCCCCCCTCAGGCAAAGGCTCCAGTATTTCGAGTTTTCCCTCGTGACGACCTAAATAAGCGAAAGCCTCGGCCCAACATACCACTCGTGCGCCTTCGCTCGCAGCTTGTTTAGAAAGTACTTCCAAAGTGGAAAGGTTTTGTTCAACGTCGACTCCGGCATTGTGTTGTATTACTGCTACGTTGGTTTTCATAACGTATTCCTTGTTTGGCTTTTTAAACTCGACACTGCCAATAATTCAGTGCGGACGCTATAAAGTAGCACGTTTTTTTTATTCGAAGCTTGGTTGCTCGCAGTTGGCTTTTATTCCTATGTATTCTTCAATAGCTGGTAGATTAAATGCATCGTTTTCAGTAACAAAGCTTATAGCAATCCCCTCATTGCCAGCGCGTCCTGTCCGACCAATTCGATGTACGTAGTCTTCTGGATCCTCAGGAAGTGAATAGTTAATCACGTGCGATATTCCATCAACGTGGATGCCTCGTCCTGCTACATCGGTTGCGATCAAAAACTTAAGGTTGCCTTGTTTGAAGCGGTTGAGTGTGGACAGCCTTTTTTTCTGTGGAATATCCCCAGCGAGGGCTTCGCAATCGATTTTCTTGGATTTTAGAAAATGGGTGAGACTGTGTGTTTCATCGCGTCTATTTGCAAATACTATTGTTTGGCCAATTGTCGTGCTTTCTAATAACTTCAAGAGTTTGTCATCTTTTTCGGAGTAAGAGAGTAGCCAAAATTTTTGATCTACAGTATCAGTGGCCACACTTTCTGGCTCGATCACAATGTGTTCGGGTTCTATTGTCCACGATTGAGCAAGGCGCATAACGTCTTCATTGAAAGTGGCGGAAAAAAACAAGGTCTGGCGCTGCCTTTTGTGAGGGGTTTTATAAACTATTCGTCTAACATCGGGGATGAAGCCCATGTCCAGCATTCGATCCGCTTCATCTATGACTAAAACTTCGACCTCCCTGAGGTCAATGTCTTTTCTATCGATAAAATCTATAAGTCTGCCTGGCGTAGCGATTAGTATGTCGACGGGCTTAGAGAGCAGCTTCTCTCTTTGTTTTTTAAAATCAATTCCCCCAACAACGCATAGTGTCGATTCTTCCATGTATTTACTGAGGTCATTTGAGTCGCTTTCAATTTGCAGTGCTAGCTCTCGAGTGGGTGCTAGTATTAGGGCTCTTGGTTTTCCAGTTTCGGTTGTCCCTGTCCTAGGCGACTCCCAAAACCGTGTTAAGACGGTGATTAGGAATGCAGCAGTTTTTCCAGTGCCGGTTTGGGCCTGACCAGTAATATCATAGTCCGCAAGACTCAGAGGCAATACCTGACTTTGTATAGGAGTACAGTATTCGTACTCAAGTTCCTGTATTGCCCTCATCATCGGAGAGGGGAGGGCGAAATCGTGAAAACGGTCTTGATCTGGTAGGTCCGGAACTATGAATTTCTCTATTGACCACTTTGCCATAAAAACTGCTACTGCCTATGATTGATTATTTCTCTTGCTGTGATCAGTCTAGCGCATAGCGTTAAAACTTCCATGGCAGTTTTAAGTTCGTCTTCTTCTGCAAAGCTAGGCGCAATTCGGATGTTTGTGTTTTCTTCATCGGTTCCAGCAGGATAAGTAGCGCCTGCAGGTGTTAGAACTAACCCAGCAGTCTTGGCTAACTCAATAACCTGATCCGCCACGGGCATCATCGTATCGAGCGATATAAAGTAGCCTCCCCTCGGTTCAGTCCAGTTCGCTATCTCAAGTCCTCCTAGATCGTCTTCCAAATATTTGAGGACAAGAGAAAATTTTGGAGCCAGCAGTTCTGCATGGGCGTTCATGTGATCGTCGAGATTTTCCAAGAGGTATTGTGCATGGCGGAGTTGATTGACTTTATCCGAACCTATTGAAAAGGTGCTGATTTGTTTTTCCAAAGTTTCTAGTATCAATTGACTAGAGCTAATAAAGGCTATTCCTCCGCTGGCAAACGTGACTTTAGAGGTCGAGGCGAATTGCACGACATGGTCTTGCGTGCCGACTAGTTCTGCAGCCTCCGCTATTGAAGCAAGCTCGTCTCCAGGAAATTGAATGTCGTGAATCGCATAAGCATTGTCCCAGAAGATCACAAAATCCTCCGCTGCGGCTTTATTGGGTAGGTTTGCTAACTCTGTCACTTGCTTGTCGGAGTAAGTGATCCCTGTAGGATTAGAGTACTTGGGGACACACCAGATTCCTTTTACAGATGGGTCCTCTACGAGCGATTCCAGTTTTGTGATATCGGGCCCCTGTGCATCGATTTTAACGTTAACCATTTCAATGCCCAGAGAATCACAAACCGTGAAGTGTCTGTCGTAGCCTGGCACTAAAGTGATCATTTTAGGAGCCGTGGAATTTGCCCATTTCCTAGAGTCGTTCCAAAGCCCATGTTGTAACGCTGTGTCTGCCGTTAGGTGCATTAAAGACAAACTCGAATTACCTATTGCGTAGGTGGTTTCTGGTGAAGTTCCTAAAATTTTTGCGCCTAGGGCTCTTGCCTCTGCAATGCCGGTCAAGTTCCCGTAATTCCGAGTGTCTGTTCCATCAGAAGAAAAGTAATTTTCAATAGGCTGGTTCGAAATCTTATGACTTAGCTCGAGCTGTGCGTGACTGGGTTTACCTCGACTAAGATCTAGCTTTAAGTTTTGGCCCTGCTTTTTTTGAAGAGCATCGGACCACTCACGAACAAGTGCGTTGAGTTGATTCGTAGGTAATTCTTGAATAGGAATTTTCATAATCCTTTCTCCTCCTCGACGCCAAGCATGATATTTAGGTTTTGAACGGCTGCCCCAGCTGCACCTTTACCCAAGTTGTCGTATCTGGCTAAAAGCACGAGTTGACTGCTGTTACCAAAGCACATCAAGTCCATGAAGTTAGTATCGTTGCATGCTACCGGGTTTAATCTACCGTTCTCTAGAAGCTCAGTGTCATTATAGTCGTGGACTCTAATGAATTGGCATTCTTTATACTGGTCTTTTAAACACTCTACTATGTTATCTGCTTTCCCTTCGGTCAGCGTCTCCAGATGTAGCGGGACTCGAACAATCATACCTTTGTAGTAATTGGCTACAGTCGGAAGAAATAAAGGGTTTGTCGTCAATCCCGAATGCTTACGCATTTCAGGTACGTGCTTGTGACTGAGAGTTAAACTATAGTCGTTTACCGATAATCTCTCTTGTCCCTGGGCATCAGCTGTCGTAAATTCTTCGATCATTTGCCTGCCCCCCCCTGAGTACCCCGATACGGCGTTACATGATAGAGCGGCTTGTTTCTCAATAATGCCCTCATCTATCAGGGGCTTCACCAGCAATATAAAACCTTGGGGATAGCAACCTGGATTGCTAACTAAGGCAGCGTTTCGAATCTTTTGCCTATGATTCTCGCTGAGCTCCGGAAGTCCGTAAACCCACTGATCGTCGACGCGGTGTGCCGTGCTCGCATCTATTATTCGTGTGTCGCTTTCTCTAAAGCTAGACGCTTCGGTAGCCGCATCATCGGGTAGACAGAAGATGGTAATTTCAGAGGAATTAAGTAGTTCTTTTCTGGCAGCAGGGATTTTCCTCTGATCTTCCGGGATGGTGATGATTTCTAGGTCGGAACGATTGCGAAGCATGTCAAAAATCTGAAGCCCGGTCGTTCCCGCTTGCCCATCAATGAATACTTTTGTCATTGGTAACGAATATCTCTACTTACTAAGCCTTACGATTTTAGATTTTACTTTGATTGCACGTTACTGTCTGATTTTCTTAAGGGGGTCTTTCAGAACTGGATAGCAACTCAGAAAGTGTCGGATTTTGTGAGACTATAGTTTCTCGTTCTTTTGGGGAAAGCCCGCGAATGGTGTCGAGTAGAGATTCTTTTGGATAATGTTTCTCAGCTTTGTGAAGGAAACGTAGGGTTTTAAGAGCGTCAAACCACTGATCTAATTTTTCCTGTCGCTGGTCGCAAGATCGATAATGTGAATGTAGCGTCGATGCAATCCTCTGGAAACCTAATTCATCCAGCTTGGAACCTATTATCTTATCGAATTGACATGGGGCTACGGTAAAAGATTTCAGTTCATTGATCGTTTTAGCCAAGAACTTAAATAACAAAGGATTGTAGCTAAGATAACTTTGACCGCCCGGGTCCTTTTCTATGATATCAAGTATCTTCTTAATGGAAGGCCCTGTGCCGATTGGTACTCGATCAGAGAGTCGCGCCTCTAAACTGATGGTTGTTTCTGTTGAGTATTGAACTCGGTTTGTTTTGGCGATTTTATTTAAAAGATGAAAGTCCTCGCCTGCGTTTCTTTTTGGATAGCCTCGAACTTGTGCATAAGTTTCGGCGTGGATCGCTAGGGTGCTTCCGAGTGTGGGATATGCATACTTTGAATTGGCAGCCTCCAAAGAGTTTACGTAGTAAGACATATGTCCATCATAAAGAGAGATAGCTTTAGAGATTAAGGGGTCGCTCGAAATGTGACGATGCGCGTAAACGACAGCGCCAGATTTTGGCATCGAAGTTTGGTAGTAGTTTTTTTGAAAAGATGCGTCAGCATCTGTTTGTCGTATCCATGGGCTAGAAATTTTCTGTAATTGAATCAGTCTAAGAGCTAAGTCTGTTCCTATTTTACGTGCGAGGCCTACCCCTTGTTTTGCTTCCAGTGGCTTCTCAACTCTATCGATGATAAGGAGATTGCGAAGTCGCAGTTTTTTGAGATCTGAGAGCAATTCGAAAGTATTCCTAGTCGCTTCCAAACTTGAGTTATCTGGTCGATTTACAATAACGATTGCAAGCACGGACGGATTTGCTAATAGTCTCAAATTTTCTACAAAGTTCGTGGTTTCGTCGAAAGCTGGGATCACGATGGTTTGGCTAAAAGAATGTTCAGGTATGGTTAATGTATGAGCCTCTTTTTCGGCATATCTCTCGAGATACTTGGTGATTGCCTTGCTCATTTGCGGCTCTTAGTGCAATGCAGGTTTGATTGGCAGGCTTTCAATGATCCTATTTTCTTCGGGGGCAAGAGCATATAGTCGCTCTTCGACTTCACCGGCTTCGAAATATTCCATGGCGAGTGTTATAAATAATCTCCAGTGCCTGGATTCGCTGTTAGTAATTGAACTGTAAAATCTTTTAATGGTTTCGTCTTGCGTGTTATCGGAAATTAATTGGAACCTCTCGGCTCCCCTTCTTTCTATAAGTGCTGCGACTAGCAGCCTATCAAGCAAAAAGTGTTCTTTACCCTTTCTGACTAGTCCGTTGAGTTTGATAATGTAATGATCTTTTGAATCTGGTCCAGGCTGGTTGTTACGAGAAATTATCAGCCTTACTACCTCTCGGTAATGATTCAGCTCTTCCACCGCTAAATCTACCATGGCATTTAGTAGTACACGCCGGTCGGGATAATGAGAGGCCATGCTCATTGCCATTCCTGAAGCCTTTTTCTCGCAGGATGCGTGGTCTTCAAGGAAGTCGTCAAACCGGTCCAGAACAATCTCTATCCAGCTCTCATGGGTTTTTTGTAGCGCCGGTATTAGTTCGAATATATTTTGTTCAGCCATCGCCCTATTTCCGAGAGTTCTTGCGGGCATACTTGATGGCCCATTGCGTATTCGTGCCACTCCACCTGATAGGCATGATCTAGAAGCGCCTCTCTAGATGTAATTGCCCTGGTTATGGGAATCATTGGATCGGAAATGCCGTGTGCCATGAAAATGGGAATATCGATATTGGCGAGTCCGATTCGATCTACGAGGGTTTCCGGCTGGTAGAGGTAAGTGGATAAGGCCATGATTCCCCTAAGCTTGTCGTTGAAAGACAACCCAAGATGCAGGGCGATCACGCCGCCTTGAGAAAATCCCGCCAGGGTCACTTTTCCCGGTTCAACCCCCTGATCTAATTCAGCTTGAATTAGCTGTTGAATTAAGCCGGCTGATTCCTCGATGTCTTCGATCGCATCATCGGTATTGGATGGATCAACGTCATACCAGCCCCTCATCGATGCGCCTCCATTTATGGTAATTGGCCTTTCAGGAGCGTTAGGGAAAATGAATTTTAGAGGGACAGATAATCCTAAAAGGGGTACTACGGGTTCAAAATCCGTAGCGTCCGCTCCTAGTCCGTGTAGCCAAATAACGGTGCCGATTGGATCATCACCAGTGCTGTTTTCCAGGAATTCTAATTCGTGCTGCATCAAATAAATCGTTACTTCATGGGTGGAGAGTTACCTTAGCGTTAAATTAATTGTTCCTCAATCAGGATCGCTTCTTAGCGCTTTGGTGTTCATAATAAGCGCATGGATGACGGTCTAGACAGAGGCGGCACTAAAGACCTTAGACGCTTAGCGCCAGCCTTAAAATTTCTGCTGCCTTACAAAAAGCAAATTTTATTTGCAAGTTTTGCGCTTGTTGTGACTGCCTGTGCGACTTTATTGATTGGCCAAGGTGTTCGATTATTAATCGACAATGGATTTGCGGGCGGAGACGGGCAAGCGCTCAATGAAGCGTTGTCTTACTTCGTTTCGTTTGTGGCGTTGCTCACCGTAGGGACCTTCGTTCGCTTTTATTTTGTATCCTGGATTGGTGAGCGAATCAGCGCTGACATTCGCGTTGCTGTGTTTTCTCGATTACTTCGGATGCACCCAGGATTTTTTGAGGTTAATCTTCCAAGTGAGATTCAGACCCGGATTACGACTGATACCACTTTGTTGCAAACGGTTATAGGGTCAAGCGTATCTGTGGCACTCAGAAATGTTCTGCTGTTTTTTGGCGGTATGATTCTGCTTATTGTTACCAGTCCTTTTCTTGCGTTAATCGCTATCGGTGTAGTACCCATCGTTGTTATTCCGATTGTTTTTTTTGGGAGAAAAGTACGTCACTTGTCCAGGCAGAGCCAAGATCGGCTGGCAGAGGTAGGAACCTTTGCGGGCGAAAGTTTAAGACACATCAAGACGGTTCAAGCGTTTAGCCACGAGGACAAAGATGAAATCAGTTTTATCGGACATGCAGAAGACGCCTTTCTAGTCGCTGTCAGGAGAATCAAGCATCGAGCGCTATTGATTGCAGTTGTCATGTTGCTCGTTTTTGGGGCTGTTGGAATTATGATCTGGGTTGGTGGACAGAATGTGATTCTGGGTACTACGAGCCCAGGTGAATTAGCAGCGTTCATTTTTTACGCAGTTCTAGTCGCGGGTGCTGTAGGAGCCATTAGCGAGGTTTACTCTGACTTACAAAGAGCTGCAGGAGCTACGGAGAGATTGGTGGAACTCCTGGAATCCCCCGTCATGATCAGTTCACCTGAGCAGCCTAGGGCCGTAGTAGAAGATAACGTTGAATTAGAATTTAGTAAGGTGTCATTTGCTTATGAGACCAGACCGGAAATTCAAGTCTTGTCCGAAATTGACTTCCGAGTTGGTCCTGGAGAAATGGTGGCTATTGTAGGACCTTCGGGAGCTGGGAAGAGCACAATTTTTGATCTGACTCAGCGATTTTACGACCCCACTTCAGGCAGTATTGAAATAAACGGAGCGGAAATTAAGGAGTTCTCGCTTCAAGAGATTCGAGACAAAATGGGTTATGTGGCTCAGGATCCGATTCTTTTCTCCGGTTCGCTGAAGTCCAATTTACTGTATGTGAATCGGCAGGTCTCTGAAGAAGACATAAAAGAAGCGCTTGAACTGGCTAAAGTGGATTTTATTGATGATTTGCCAAATGGACTGGAAACACTGATTGGTGAGGATGGTGTGGGTTTGTCTGGCGGTCAAAGACAAAGGATTGCTATTGCAAGGGCACTGCTGTCTAAGCCTTCTATTTTGCTGCTTGATGAAGCGACAAGCGCCCTGGATGCCGAAAGCGAAAGCAAGATTCGAAGCAGCATCGAAAAATTGAAAGGTAAGATGTCGATATTGGTAGTGGCTCACAGGATTTCGACGGTAAGACAAGCAGATCGAATCTTAGTAATTGATAAGGGCCGTTTGATCGGAGAGGGAAGTCATGAGCAGTTGCGATCGAACAACATACTTTATGAGAAATTTGCAGATATTCAGTTTGTGGCTTGAAGATCTGGTTAAAACAATTCCGTTTGAAGACTTTGATCAGTATTGTCGATGTCAACACCAGCTCCAATAAGCCTTACTGGAAGAGCATGTCGTTCCCAGGCTTTAAAAAATAGGTTGACGAAAAGGTCCTTATCAATTTTTTCGTGTGATCGGCTAGCAGTTGTTATTTTAAAGTTGCTGAACCTTATTTTGATGTTTAGGCGTCGAATCTTGTGATGGTATCCAGAGCTGATTACGCGGCGCTCTAGGTCTTCGACTATTTCGACAAGTTGGTTTTTGTAATCTGTTTTATTATTTAAATCCAAGGAGAACGTCCTCTCCGAACTAATCGACTTTCTTTTGCGATTAGTGCTGACTGGCCGATTGTCGATTCCTCTGCATAGTTCATAAAGCCTGGTGCCAAACTTCCCGTAATGATTTATCAGATCGGACAGAGGGATTTGCTTAAGATCCGAACACACTTCAATGCCCCGGCTGCGCATTTTTTTTTCGGTTACCTTTCCCACGCCGAAAATTTTATTAATTGGCAATTTATCAATAAAATCCTGGGCTTCTTTTGGCGTAATCGTGAATTGACCATCGGGTTTGTGCCAATCTGAGGCGATTTTTGCTAGGAATTTATTAGGCGCGATTCCGGCGGAAATTGTAACGCCCACCTCGTCGTGCACCCTCTGTCTTATTTCGGCGGCAATTCTTGTCGCGCTACCCCCTGCGATTTTTAAATCGGAGACATCAAGAAAGGCTTCGTCTAGAGATAAGGGCTCTATTTTTTTAGTGTAGTGTAAAAATATCTCACGGATTCGAAGTGACTCTTTTCGATATTTCTTCATATCTGGGGGCAAGATGGTCAAGTTTGGACACGCTCTAACAGCTTGACTCATGGGCATTGCGGAATGGATACCAAAACGCCGAGCAGGATAGTTGCAGGTAGCGACAACGCCTCTCTTTTGCGGGGACCCTCCTATTGCCAATGGTAACTGGGTTAACTCGGGGTCATCTCGCATTTCTACTGAGGCATAAAAACAGTCACAGTCACAATGTATAATTTTCCTCACGAGGCGAGTTTGCTTTATATTGCGATAAAACAAAATACTCACGTGCCTAAATTGGCTGGAAGCAGAGAGAAACTAATTAGATGATGGTTCGTGAGTTAAACTGTGGCAAATGTTGAGTTAAAGGGAGAAATTAATGGGTCCATTAAGTGGGTTTAAAATTATTGAAATGGCCGGGATTGGCCCTGGTCCATTTTGCGGAATGATGCTTTCCGATATGGGGGCAGAGGTCGTTCGTGTTGAAAGGATTGGGGTTGGTGATAAAGCGCCTAAAGATGTTTTGGCGAGAAATAGGCGATCCATTGGAGTCGACTTGAAAAGTGCTGAGGGAGTTGAGGCAGTGCTGAGATTGATTGATTCCGCTGATGCTGTTTTTGAAGGCTTCAGACCAGGCGTTATGGAACGTCTAGGATTAGGCCCTGAAATTTGTCTAGATAGAAATGAAAAAATTGTTTTTGGAAGAATGACCGGTTGGGGTCAGTCCGGACCGATGGCGCATGCTGCAGGGCATGATATTAACTACATTGCTCTGGCTGGCGCTTTGCACGCAATTGGTAGAAAGGGCGAAAAGCCTGTGCCCCCATTAAACCTAGTAGGCGATTTTGGTGGAGGAGGGATGCTTCTTGCTTTTGGTATGGTTTGTGCGTTGCTTGAAGCCCAAAAATCTGGGAAAGGACAGGTGGTCGATGCCGCTATGGTCGATGGAACGGCAAGCCTTATGGCGATGTTTTACTCGATGGCAGCGGGTGGCGCTTTCAGCGAGAATAGAGGCACCAATATGCTCGATGGTGGGGCGCACTTTTATGATACGTACGAAACCCAAGATGAGAAATATATTTGTCTAGGTTCGATAGAACCGCAGTTTTACGCGGAGTTGATTGAAAAAGCCGGTTTGGACGAAGAGAAGTATTCACCACAAATGGACCAGGAGTCATGGCCCCAGTTGACTGAGGATTTGAGAAATGTATTTCGTTCAAAAACACAAGCAGAGTGGTGCGATATCATGGAGGGGTCTGACGTATGTTTTGCACCTGTATTGAGTATCTTTGAGGCGCCAGCGCATCCTCATAATGTTGCGAGAAAGAGTTACCTAGAAGTCGATGGTATTATGCAGCAAGCACCTGCTCCGCGTTTTTCGAGAACCGAGGCTGCAATTTCTGGGGGTGCTCGTATTCCAGGTCAAGACACACTAGCTGTTCTTAAAGACTATGGGTTTGATCAAGCTGAAATTGAAGGACTGGGAGCTAGTGGGGCAGTTCAGCTATAGTGGTCGGAATATAAACAAGAAAATACAGATTTAATATGGCCTATGCAGATGAGTATGGTCTGTCTTTAGCAGATCCTGAGAGCTTTTGGTCGACTCAGGCAGAGGATATTCCCTGGGTTTCGTTCCCTGAACAGATTTTAGGAAAGGATAGCAACGGAGTCGGGAGGTGGTTCGTTGACGGGGAGATGAACACCTGCTTCGCGGCTTTAGATTGGCACGTGGAGGAGGGGCGAGGGGATAATGTCGCTCTCATTTATGACTCCCCGGTAACAGGGACCAAGGCCCAATATACATATAAAGAGTTGCTGGATTGGACTGCCAGGATAGCGGGTGGTCTCGTATCCTTGGGTGTTAGTAAAGGTGACAGGGTAGTCATCTACATGCCTATGGTGCCGGAGACTGTGGTGGCTATGTTGGCTTGCGCTCGCATAGGAGCCATACATTCCGTAGTCTTTGGGGGTTTTGCAGCTCCGGAACTGGCTAGCAGAATCGATGATGCTGAACCTAAGGTTGTTTTGTCGGCATCCTGTGGCATCGAGATCGAAAAAGTAATCGAATATAAGCCACTTCTAGACGCGGCAATTGAAATCGCGAGTTTTAAACCCTCGCACTGCGTGGTTTTGCAGCGTCCTCAATCTGAAGCAATTTTACTTGAGCCCCGAGATATTGAATGGAAAAGTTGGGAGTCTAAGTCAGAACCGGTTGGTTGCGTAGCGGTCCTAGCGACGGATCCACTCTACATTCTTTACACATCGGGCACGACTGGTAAACCCAAGGGTATTGTCAGAGACAATGGTGGTCACGCTGTCGCTTTGAAATATAGTATGGGTGCTATTTATGATGTTGATGTGGGAGATGTTTTTTGGGCCGCCTCTGACGTGGGTTGGGTCGTGGGCCATTCTTATATCGTGTACGGGCCGCTCCTAAAGGGCTGCACCAGCATTTTGTACGAAGGTAAGCCTATCAGAACTCCTGACGCAGGCGCTTTCTGGAGGGTTGTCTCAGAATATAGCGTCAAATCTTTTTTTGTGGCGCCAACAGCATTTAGGGCCATAAAGAAGGAGGACCCTGATTGTAAGCTTAAAGATCAATACGATATTTCTTGTCTAAAATATCAATTCGTAGCTGGAGAACGTCTAGATCCCCCAACTTATCACTGGTTAAAAGAACACCTAAAAATTCCTGTAATTGATCACTGGTGGCAAACTGAAACGGGGTGGACAATTAGCGGTAATATGGCTGGAGTTGAACTTTTAGAGACTAGAGCAGGCTCCATTACTTTGCCAGCACCGGGCTATGATGTTCGTGTTTTGGACGAAAATGGGTTGGAAGTTGGCCCTAATCAAGAAGGCGCTATCGTTGTGAAAGGTCCTTTACCGCCGAGTGGTTTCCCCACAGTTTGGCGAGATCATGATCGCTATGAAGAAGGCTATTGGAAGGATTTTCCGGGATTTTATTTGACGGGAGATGGAGGTTACCGGGACGAAGACGGTTACATCTATGTCATGGGGAGAATGGATGACGTGATCAATGTGGCCGGTCATCGGTTGTCGACCGGACAGATTGAACAGGTAGTTGCCAAGCATGCAGTGATTGCCGAGTGTGCTGTTGTGGGAATCAATGAGAAGGAAAAGGGTCAGGTGCCCGTTTCTTTAATAGTGCTAAAAGACGGGGCTAATATGACATCCGAAGCTTTAGAGAAAGAATTAGTAACGATGGTTCGAGAAGCGGTGGGACCCATTGCTAATTTTAAGCGTATACTTATAGTAGAGCGGTTGCCTAAAACGCGTTCGGGCAAGATTCTTCGTCAGGTAATGAGAAAAATGATAGATGGGGAAGAATATTCGGTGCCTTCAACCATAGAAGACCCTTCTGTCATTGAAGAGCTTGAGACTGGCATCGCTAATTGGAAGCTTTAGGGAAATGATTTGATTATTGTACAAGGTAATATTCCTCTACGCTCAGAAGCAAGAGATAAGGCTATCGAGCTGGCTCGTAAGATGGTCTTAGCGACCAGGTCTGAGCAAGGATGTATTTCTTATGATTTCTATCTAGGATTGAGTGATCCGAATACCTTGATGGTCTTTCAAGAATGGGAAAATATGGAGGCTTTGATGGAACACCTTCAGACTTCTCATATGGAAGATTTCTTGCGAGAGCTACCTGATGTGGTTTCAGGTGAAATCACGACAAAACGGTTTGCGGTGCATAAAATGGAAGAAGAGGACCCTGCTGAACCACCCCCGGCCCCGGAACCGATCATCCATTGACTATTTTTGGAGGGCTAAAGCCTTTCTTGCCAGGTTCTCTCCAGCTTTTTTTGCGAGAGTTTTCTCGTCGCTCGATAGTTCGCTGCCTAAACTACCTAGATGAGTTACACCGTAAGGTGTGCCTCCGGTTTTTGTATTTTTTAAGGCACTTTCTGAATACGGTAGGCCTGTGATAAGCATTCCATGATGAAACAAGGGAATCATCATGGAAAGTAGAGTAGTTTCTTGTCCTCCATGCAGGGAGTTGCTTGATGTGAAGACTGCGGCCGGTTTGCCTTCTAATGCGTTGGCCATCCAAAGATCGGCGGTGGTATCCAAGAAGTGCTTCATTGGGCTAGCCATGTTGCCAAATCGTGTGGCACTGCCCAAGGCCAGTCCTGCGCAGCCAGATAGGTCCTGCTTATCGCAGTAGACTGCTCCCGCCTCTGGCACTGAGGGCTTGGTTTGCTCAGTTTCTGTACTGATCGGCGCCACGGTTCTCAACTTTGATTCGATTCCGCTGACGCTATCGACTCCATAACAAATTTCTTTGGCTAAGTTCGCAGTCCCACCAGAATGCGAAAAGTATAAGACGAGAATGTAAGGGCTCAATTTAAATAAGCTCCAAAACATTTTCAGGAGGCCTGCCTATTATGGCTTTTGAATCTGCTACCACAATGGGACGTTCTATGAGAATTGGATTGCACGACATGATTTCTAGAATGGACTCTTCATCCATATCTGAGTCTTCAAGATTATTAACAGAATAGGCTTCTTCTTTCTTACGCAATATTTCTCTTGCTGTTAGGCCTAATTTTTTTAATAACTCGCGAAGTAATGCTGGGCTAGGAGGCTCTTCAAGATAGTAAATAACAGTAGGCTCGACGTTATTTTCTCGAAGTAGCTCTAGTGCTTTGTTGGACTTTGAGCAATTAGGATTGTGATAAATTTCCATGGACCCCATATTCTAATCCCAATTCGGTTGTCTCTACTATTATAATTGGGTTCCATTACGGAATTATATCGACACAATAGCCTAATTGATGCGGAACAGTACATGTTGAAGAGTTTTACTTTAAATCGCTTGGTGCGAGTGTGGTTGATGATAGGCTTGTGTTACTTAATTGCAGCTTGTGATTCTGGTCGACCAGCTCTTACTTCGACGGGCGAGGTTATGGACTTATCAGCTCCTGAAGATGGCTTTTTGTTGCTCAACTACTGGGCGGATTGGTGTTTGCCATGCAAAGAAGAAATTCCAGAACTTAATGAGTTGCACCGTGAGGCAAAGGATCATGGGTTAGCCGTCTTTGGCGTCAGCTTTGATGCATTGGTAGGAGGGGCTCTGGAGGAGCAAGTTGAAAAAATGGAGATTGAGTTTCCAGTGCTGATTGAGGATCCTCGCCAAATGTTTGGGTATGGGGAACCTGAAGTATTGCCGATGACAGTACTGATTGACTCAGAGGGAAGTATTTCCAAGATTTTAATAGGACCCCAAACGCTCGATGGTATTCTGGCAGAGTTGAAAACACTGAGAAGCTATTAACTCTCCTCGTTGTTGGTCAAATAAACCTTTGACAACGCATCTTCGATAGGCAATTCCTGTGGCTCTAATTCCTTGCGCGTCGAATACTCGACTACTCCTTTCTGCAGAGATTTTTCGCCCAGGACAATTCGATGAGGTATACCAATAAGATCAGCGTCCGCAAATTTAACCCCAGGGCGTTCTTTGCGATCGTCAATTAGCACTTCCAACCCTCTGGCCAGCGCTTTTTTGTATATCGAATCGGCGTTGTTTTTCACTAATTCAGATTTGTCGTAATTTAAAGGGATGATATGAAGATGGTACGGAGACAGCTCCGTGGTTGGCCAGACAATGCCCTTATCATCGTGGTTCTGTTCGATGAGAGCAGCCACCAGCCTTGTTACGCCCATTCCGTAGCAACCCATAATGGGGGCAACCGATTTACCTTGGTCATCGAGGACGGTGGCCTTCATGGGTTCGCTGTATTTGCGATCAAGCTGAAAAATATGGCCGACTTCTATACCGCGCTGAAATTTCAGTGAACCTTGATTGTTGATGGCGGGATCACCTTCAACGACATTGCGTATATCAACTATTTCATGTTTCTTTAAGGGTCTGTCACGATCCCATCGGCAATTTGCCAGGTGGTAATCAGTCTTATTTGCGCCGCACACAAAATTAACTAGAGCTGCGGCTTCCCGATCAACGTACAAGGGCAGGTTCGATTGAATTGGTCCGAGAGATCCAACCTTAACGCCCGTATGTTTAAGTATTTGCTCGTCAGTGGCAAAGCTAATGGGTGCTGTCACGCCTGGTATTTTTTCTGCTTTAACGAGATTCAATTCGTGATCGCCCCTAAGAACCAGGGCCATTAAGCCTTCATCGCTTTCGACTAGTAGAGTTTTTAAAATCCCTTTAGCTGGTACAGATAATTGCTTTGCTACATCGTCAATAGATAATGCATCTGGTGTGTGAATCTCTGTCTGCTCGTCTGCAGTTGTTTCATGAGGTTGTTCTAGTGGGGCGGATTCCGCTTTCTCAAGGTTAGCTGCGTAATCGCCATCTGTTGCGTAAGCGATGACGTCCTCTCCGGAATTCGCCAACACGTGAAATTCGTGAGAGTTTTCTCCGCCTATGTTGCCTGTGTCTGCAATTACTGCGCGATAATCGAGTTGCATTCGATTTAGAATCACACAGTAGCAGTCATAGATCGCTTGATAGGTTTCATCGAAACTCGTTTGATCCAAGTGAAAGGAGTAGCCATCTTTCATGATGAATTCGCGTGCACGCATTAAGCCGAACCTCGGCCTTGGTTCGTCACGAAACTTTGTTTGGATTTGATAATAAGTGGCAGGCAAATCTTTATAGCTATTAACTTCTCTTCTGAAGATGTCGGTAATCACTTCCTCGTGGGTGGGTCCTAAACAAAATTCACGTTCATGTCGATCTTTTAGCCGACAGAGCTCTGCTCCCATCTTTTCCCATCTGCCGGTTTCTACCCAGAGTTCTGAGGGTTGAACTACGGGCATAAGCAGCTCTTGTGCACCAGCCTTATCCATTTCTACTCGTATGATGTTTTCAACCTTTCGAAGCACTCTAAGGCCTATGGGTAGCCAGCTGTATAAGCCGCTCGCTAACTGTCTTACAAGTCCAGCTCGCATCATCAATTTATGACTGACAACCTCCGCATCAGACGGGTCTTCTTTGAGGGTTGGTATTAGAATTTTCGATTGGTGCATAAAGCCACTATATCCGAATATCGATTAAGCTTCATTGCTTTGGGGCTGATGAGAGTCAAGATGATCCGAGGCTACTTGGGTTGTAACTTAGATTTTGGTGAAAATTACTTTTGGAAGGGAGCTTGATTGTTAAAAAAGACAAAGACAAAGACAAAGACACAGAACAATAGCCCTCAAAGTGGTGTCTAGCCTTTGTTTAAGGGCCACACTGATTTCTCATCGATTTAGTTAAGCCGAGATGTAAAAACCATCGAAAGAGCTGTATTTTTGTCAGATTTTCCATGATCATGCCCGCGGTTAAGGGAAATTAAATCAAATTTGTTATGCCTATATTTGAATATATTTGCGACAACTGTGGCCACGAGTTCGAAACGTTACAAAAAGTTAGTGAAGCGCCGCTAAAGAAGTGTGAGGCTTGTGGCGCTAGGAAATTGCGTAAGAAAATATCGGCGGCTGGTTTTCGGTTAAGTGGTAGCGGTTGGTACGAAACCGATTTCAAATCGGGAAAAAAGAAAAATGTCTCGAGTTCTGATGATAAATCTGGGGGCGACAGTTCTTCAGGTTCTTCAAAGGATAGTAGTGGATCAACGAGCAAGAAAGAATCAAGTTCGACGTCCGAGAAGACCACTAATAAATCAAGCAAAACCTCAAAAACAGGCGGCGACAAATAAAAGTTTTACAAGTTTAAATTATGCGAAGTCATTATTGCGGTGAAGTAAAGAAATCGGAGGTCGGGCAAGAGGTTGAGGTCTGTGGCTGGGTGCACAGAAGACGTGATCATGGAGGGGTGATCTTTTTGGATGTGAGAGATCGGTCTGGAATAGTTCAGGTCGTTTATGACCCCGATACGCAGGATAGTTTTGCGACAGCTGATCGAGTGCGTAATGAATTTGTTTTGAAGGCAAAGGGTTTGGTTCGAGATCGCCCTGATGGGACTGTGAACCCGGAGATGGCGACGGGTGAAGTCGAGATATTAGGTAGTCAGCTGGAAATTCTTAATGCCGCATTAACCCCACCTTTTCAATTGGACGAGTACTCGGAGGCTGGTGAGGACGTTCGTTTAAAATATCGCTACATGGATTTGAGACGTCCCGAAATGCAGGAAAAACTGAAGGTCAGGGCTCAGATTACCAGTGCGATCCGATCGGTTTTAGAAGAAGAAAATTTTCTGGAAGTGGAGACGCCAACCCTATCAAAGTCTACTCCTGAAGGAGCCAGAGATTACCTGGTTCCTAGTAGAACCTATCCAGGACAGTTTTTTGCTTTACCCCAGTCACCACAAATTTATAAGCAGCTCTTGATGATGTCTGGTCTGGATAGATATTACCAGGTAGCTCGCTGCTATCGAGACGAAGATCTGAGAGCTGATAGGCAGCCAGAGTTCACACAAATAGATATAGAAGCCTCTTTCATTAGTGCTCAAGACATCATGGCGCTAACAGAGGATATGCTAAAAAAAGTTTTTCGAAGAGTGTTACAAATTGAACTTGAAGATTTTCCAATACTCAGTTGGGAAAATGCGATGAGAGATTATGGCAGTGATCGACCCGACCTCAGAAACCCTTTGAAATTGCAAGATGTGGCAGATTTGATGCAGGAGGTTGATTTCAAGGTGTTTAGTGGGCCTGCTAATGACCAAGGTAGTCGAGTCGTCGCTTTGTTAGCGCCAGGCGGTGGCAGACTCTCTCGAAAGGTGATCGATGACTATACGAAATTTGTCGGAGTGTATGGCGCTAAGGGACTGGCATATATTAAGGTCAACAAGAGGTCCGATGGAATTGAAGGATTGCAGTCACCTATTCTCAAGTTTATTCCCGAAGAAACTGTCGAATTGCTGTTAGACAGAGTCGATGCAAGCGACGGTGATATAGTCTTTTTCGGGGCTGATAAAAGCAAAACAGTGAATGATGCGATGGGTGCGCTCCGTCAAAAGCTGGCCGAAGACCTCGAGATCATTGGATCAGGGTTTGCGCCTTGCTGGGTGGTTGACTTTCCAATGTTTTCCTCGTCACGCGAGGGGCTTGCAGCGGAACATCACCCTTTTACGCGACCGACTTCTTCGGTCGAAGACTTATTGGCTGATCCTATTTCGGCGAAGGCGGAAGCTTACGACGTGATATTGAATGGTTACGAGCTAGGAGGTGGGTCGTTAAGGATCCATGATGAAGAAATTCAGGAGGCGGTTTTTAAGTTATTAGGAATGGATGAAAATGAAGTTAAATCCAAATTTGGATTTCTTCTAGACGCGTTAAAGTTTGGCTGCCCGCCACATGGAGGCATCGCTTTGGGACTTGACCGAATAGTCATGCTTATGACTGACAGTCCCTCTATCAGGGATGTTATTGCTTTTCCTAAAACTCAAAGTGCTTCTTGCTTAATGATGGCGGCTCCTGGAGAGGTAGACGAAAAACAGCTAAAGGAGCTAAACATCCGTCTTCGGTCATAATGATGCAGAGTTTGAAAACCTAAAGAAACAGTTAAACCGTTAGAAGAAGGGCTTAAATGGCTGGGCATAGTAAGTGGGCAAATATCAAACACCGCAAAGCGGCTCAAGATAAGAAGCGCGGTAAGCTGTACACTAAAATCATAAGAGAAATTACGGTAGCGGCGCGATTAGGGGGTGGTGACCCTTCGGATAATCCGAGGCTCAGAGCTTCTGTAGACAAGGCTCTTGGAGCGAACATGCCCAAGGACACCATAGATCGGGCGATACAAAGAGGTGCGGGAGGAGGCGAAGGTTCTGATGTAGAAGAGCTGTTGTATGAGGGCTATGGCCCGGGGGGAATAGCTATACTCGTTGAAGCCATGACGGATAATCGTAATCGAACCGTTGCAGAGGTCAGACATGCATTCAGCAAGTTTAACGGTAATTTGGGAACGGATGGCTCAGTCGCTTATTTGTTCGAGAAGAAAGGTGTCATAAGTTTTGAGCCTGGATTTAATGAAGAGCAGATCATGGAAGTTGTTTTAGAGTCTGGCGCTGAAGATATAGAAATCGAAGAAGACGGTTCGATAGTGATCACAACTGCATGGGAGGAGCTTTCTGCTGTGAGTCAGAGCCTTCGAGAATCTGGATTTGATGCTAGTCATTCCGAAGTAACCATGCTGGCTTCCAATAGTATTGAATGTGATGCTGAGGTAGGCGCAAAAGTAATAAAACTAATTGAAGCCCTGGAGGATCTCGATGATTCGCAAGAAGTTTTTAGTAATGCCATCATTCCAGAAGAAGCCTATGGCTAAGATTGCAACGAAGAAGGTCGAATTGGTTTGCGGCGGGTAATCGGAGTTGATCCTGGGTCAAGAAAGACCGGCTACGGAATAATTGAAATTTCGTTATCAAAAATAAACTATGTGACTAGCGGACACATTTCTGTTGATCATGAGGTTTTCCCCAAGCGGCTGGGCATTATTTACTCTGAGGTCCTTGAGCTAGCAACGAGTTATGAAGTCCAGGAGATGGCTATAGAAGATGTCTTCCTTGCAAAAAATCCTAATTCCGCCCTGAAATTGGGGCAGGCGAGGGGAGTCGCAATCGCCGCAGGCATTGCCAAAGATTTAGAGATTTTCGAATATGCAGCGCGACAAGTGAAAAAAACGATTGTGGGTAAAGGTGGTGCTAGCAAGGCTCAAATTCAACACATGGTTCGAGTATTGCTGAATTTACCTGGAGTTCCCCAATCTGACGCAGCCGATGGTCTGGCGATAGCCCTATGCCATGCTCACAGCACTAGACGGCCAGAACTTTGATCAGTCAGATTAGAGGTAAATTGATCGAAGTAGATGAAGAAAAAATCGTTCTTGATGTCGGTGGGGTTGGTTATGAAATCGAGGCCTCTTCTAGCGTTCTGAATGCCCTACCTGTAGATAAAAATCAGGAAATCTCTCTAATGTGTCATTTCGTAGTGAGAGAGGACGCGCAGTTGCTCTACGGATTTAGTTCAAAAGAGGAGCGATCACTCTTCAGGGCATACATAAAAATCAACGGGGTTGGGCCAAGACTCGGTTTGGCACTCTTAGCTTCTTTGAGCATGAATGACCTCAGTCACATAGTTGACCAAAATGATGTGGGATTGTTGCAGAAAGTGCCGGGTGTAGGAAAGAAAACTGCGGAAAGATTATTGGTCGAACTAAAAAATCAGTTAGGTGATTTGCTGAAATTGCAAAGCCATGGAGTATCCGATCAAAATAAAGTAACTGGGTCCGCGTCTTTGGCTAGAGAAGCTGGTGAAGCGTTGATGGCCCTCGGGTATAAGCAACAGGAATCCAGCGAAGCGGTGACAAGGGCATTGACTGAAGTTTCTGACCATACTAGTTTAACGCTTAACGAGCTTGTGCGATTGGCTTTGAGAAATTTCATTCGGGAATGACGCTTTATGACGATTGAGCCGGACCGATTTGTTTCCCCGAAAGTGGACTCCAAAGAGCAAGGATATGATAAAGCGTTAAGACCTACCAAATTGCGGGAATACATTGGCCAGGAATCGGTCAAAGAACAACTCGAGATTTTTATTAAAGCTGCTCTTGGCAGAGGGGAAGTACTAGACCATGCGTTGATATTTGGTCCCCCTGGTTTAGGAAAAACCACGTTGGCAAACATTATTGCTAATGAGATGTCAGTTGATATAAAAGCAACATCGGGGCCGGTTCTGGAAAAACCAGGGGACCTTGCTGCGATGCTTACAAATTTAAATCATGGCGATGTAATATTCGTAGATGAGATTCATCGATTAAATCCGGTCGTTGAAGAGATACTCTATCCGGCTCTTGAAGATTTTCAGTTAGACATATTGATCGGTGAGGGACCGGCGGCGAAAAGTTTGAAACTCGATTTGCCCCCCTTTACTTTGATCGGAGCGACTACCCGAGCTGGGCTTTTAACTTCTCCGCTGAGAGATCGATTTGGGATAGTCCAGCGACTGGATTTTTATACGGAGAGTGAGTTATCTGACATTGTTAAGCGCTCGGCCTCTAAACTGGAATTGCCGATAGAGCCCGAGGGTTGCCAAGAGGTCGCCCGACGTTCAAGGGGTACGCCTCGTATTGCGAATCGTCTACTGCGGCGAGTCAGAGATTTTGTTGAGGTTAAAGCCGATGGAAAGGTGACGTCTGGTTTGGCGGATCAGGCCCTGAATCTCTTGAAAGTTGATAAGGAAGGATTCGATGCCATGGATCGCAAATTGCTGACAACGATCCTGGATAATTTCGAGGGCGGTCCGGTGGGGTTAGAGGCGTTGGCGGCATCGCTGAATGAAGAGAAAGATACGATTGAAGAGGTTATAGAGCCCTATTTAATACAGCAAGGTTACTTGGTTAGAACGCCGAGAGGCCGCACCGTGACTCAAAAATGTTATACCCATTTTGGGCTCGAAAAAAATACGAATTCTCTTTCAAGACAAGCCGTTGAAAAAGGACAGAGCGAATTATCACTAGATTAAGAAACAAAAATGCCTAGCCAACTATCGATTTATGATTTGATTGCAAATGCGAGCTTGCTGGTCCAGTTGGTCATGTTGTTGCTGGTTGTCGTATCCATTATTTCTTGGATGATGATTTTCCAGAAGTGGTTTTTGCTCAGAAGAGCACAAATTGAATATGAAGCCTTTGAGGACCATTTTTGGTCAGGTATAGACCTGCGCCAGTTTTACAATGAACTGGAAGAGGTTGAGGGCCTAAATGGCATCGAAAATATTTTTGTGTCCGGTTTTAAGGAATTTTTGCGATTATCCGAGCAATCGGAAGCCGACCCTGAAGCTATAATGCAGGGAGTACAAAGAGCGATGCGGGTAGCGCTCAACAGAGAAGAAGCCCGCCTGGAGACGAATCTCGCTTTTCTGGCGACTGTAGGCTCTACGAGTCCTTATGTTGGTTTATTTGGTACAGTTTGGGGGATCATGAACTCTTTTAGATCGCTGGCAAATATGAGTCAAGCAACGCTAGCTTCGGTTGCGCCGGGTATCTCTGAAGCGTTAATTGCGACCGCCATGGGATTGTTCGCCGCGATTCCAGCGGTTATTGGCTACAATCGTTTTTCTGCCAAAGCGGACTCCATCACTGATCTATATCAGACCTTCAGCGACGAGCTAATTACGATTTTGCACCGGGCTGCGCACAGCCAAACGAAGGAATAGTTAATAAGGAATTAGTTGTGTCCACGAAACGAAAGCCGATGTCTGAAATCAATGTGGTTCCATATATCGATGTAATGTTAGTTTTGCTGGTGATATTTATGGCAACCGCACCGCTATTAACGCAAGGAGTCATAGTCGACTTACCTGAAGCCGCTTCGGAACCAGTTCCTCAAGACCAACAGGACCCACTGGTTATATCGATGAATTCCGACGGTGCAATTTTTCTCAACATAGGGCTAGATCAAAAAGATCAGAAAGGATCACGAGTGACGATATTTTCTTTAAGCGAACAAGCGGGCAAAATCCTTCGAGAGCGAAGTGATCTGCCTGTTTACGTTCGTGCCGACCAAAAATTGCAGTATGGAAGTGTGGTTGAAGTCATGACGGTTTTGCAGAAAGCTGGAGCAAAGAGTGTTGGTCTTATAACTGAACCCCCAGATTTGAATTAAGAGACAGTCACTGTGATCCTTAAATACGGTGTGCCTTTCCTTCTTGCTCTGGTGATCCATTTTCTAGCGTTTTTTTTTGTCGGTAAAAATTGGGACGAAATTGAAAAACCCTCTGCGTATGTTGACCTCAACACAATAAAGGCGGAACTAATAGTAATAGAGCCAAGTCCACCTCCTAAATATAATTCGGATGAACCAGTTTTAACGACTCCCAAGAAAGAGAGTCAATCCCTCGAAGATCGAACTCAACCGAAGACGCCGGCGATGGAGATCCAGGTAAAAGAGGTGCAACAAAAGACTAATTTGGAGAATTTGGAAGACGATTCCGTTTTGAACAAACAAGTGTTGGCGGACTTGTCCAAAACGGGATTTGAAAGCACGCTTCAAGAAGAAGCAATAGCTTTGAACGAGTCAACTGACCGACGGGTAGCAAACTCCTATCAAGCGAAAATATATAACCAAGTGAGGAGTAATTGGAGCCGTCCACCCAGTGCAAGAAATGGAATGCAGACAAAATTACTGGTCGAGCTAATTCCGACAGGTGAAGTCATGTCGGTGTCCATTATAGAATCTTCCGGGGTGTTGGCTTTTGATCGTTCGGCGGAACAAGCTGTAAAACGCTCCGGAAAATTTGAGGTGCCAGATAACAACCAGTTATTTGAAGAGTATTTCAGAAGGTTTTACTTTTTGTTCAAACCAGAAGATTTGCTGAGATAGTTTGAATGTCGGTGTAACAGAATTGCAGAGTTGCCAAATAGAGGTTTTTAGCATGAAGAGAAACTGCGAACTGATGGTCTTTGGGGTCCTATTAGTTTGGTGCACGTGGGTTAATGCGACGCTGGACACGATTATCATAGATCAAGGTCAGGACGATCCAGTAAGAATAGCGGTAGTGCCTTTCAAGATTTCAGGCGATCTTGTTGAAGCAGTTAATCTTTCAGACATCATCTCTTTTGATCTAGTCAGGAGTGGACAATTTGATCCACTGGCCAGCGAAAATATGCTGTCGTTGCCGTCTAATTCTCAAGAAGTTTTTTTTAGAGATTGGAGAATACTGAAGACCGATTATTTGGTCATTGGCGGTGCTGCAGAAGTGGATGATTCAAAGGTTTCTGTTTTTTTTGAGCTATATGATGTTGTTAATGAGCGAAAGATTGAAGGACGGAGTTTTCTTGTCGATCCTGTTCATTGGCGTGATGTCGCGCACAAAATTTCTGATTTGGTGTATGAAAAAGTGACTGGTATAAGAGGTGCTTTCTCTACTCAGATCATGTACGTGCTTGCAAAGGACTCTGGCACTTCAAATGCAACGTACAGTCTCCAGATTGCGGATTCGGATGGAGAAAGGAGTCGAACTTTAATTGAATCAACAGAACCGATTTTATCCGCAAGTTGGGCGCCAGATGGAAACAAAGTCGCATACGTGACTTTCGAAACGGGAAGGCCTTCCATAGTGGTGGAGGCTGTCGATGGGTCATACAGGAAAAGGATTACCGATTTCAAAGGAATAAATGGCTCACCGGTTTTTTCACCAGATGGCAGAAGTTTGGCGCTTGTGCTGTCGAGAGATGGAGATCCCGAGATTTTTATAATGGATCTTGAGACCGAATCGTTGAGAAGAATTACCAGGCATCATGCCATAGATACTGAACCTAGTTGGTCCCCGGATGGGAAGAGTATTATCTTCACTTCTGATCGAGGGGGAAGGCCTCAGATTTATCGCGTCGAATTGTCGACTAATTTTATTGAAAGGTTGACCTTTGTGGGAGACTACAACGCAAGGGCTAGGTTATTGCCGGATGGCAAACACCTCGTTTTCGTGCACCGAAAAGAGGGTGTTTTTCATATCGCTTGGCAAGATTTAGAGCGGGACGTAATACAAGTGCTCACGCAGACAGCTCTAGACGAATCACCATCGCTCGCGCCAAATGGAACAATGCTAATATATGCGACGCAAAACCAGGGTAGGGGGATTCTTGCGGTCGTCTCGATAGACGGGCGAGTTAAATATCGGTTACCCTCCTCTTCAGGAGACGTCAGAGAGCCCGCTTGGTCTCCTTTTAATGATGGATTTAAAAAGTGGCAATAACAATTTAGAATACAGTTTTAGATTGCTTGAAACTCAACTTAGGAGATCGTAATGCAAATTGAACTAAACCCCCGACTTCGCTTAATAGTCGCGTGTTTCGTGAGCTTGTTTTTCGTTGTTGGTTGTTCTTCAACATCGCAAGAACCAGTTCAACAGCAGGAACCGGTTGAAGAACCTGCGCCGCCTGTAAAACCTCAGGCTAAGGCTCCAGTGGACTTTGCTCCTGGAGGTCTTGACCCTATTGATTCAAGGGGTAGGCCGATTTCTCGAACTTTTTATTTCGAATACGATAAGGCTCTCTTGAGTTCTGCCGATCTGGCTGCCCTTGAGCTACACGCAAAGATTTTAAAAAGGAATTCGGATCGCAGTTTGGTTATTGAAGGGCATTGTGATGAGCGGGGTACCCGAGAATACAACTTAGCATTGGGAGAACAGCGCGCTAACGCTGTCAGCAGTTTTTTGCGATCTTCTGGCGTCTCTTCAAGGCAACTGGAAACGGTGAGTTATGGTGAGGAACAGCCCTCAGACCCAGGGCACAATGAAAGTGCCTGGTCAAAAAATCGAAGGGCGGTCTTGTCCTATAGATAAGAAACTAATTGGGGGTACTTGGTTTGAATAAATGCACCCCCATTTTTTTTACAGTCTTATTCCTAGGCGTCTATTCTGAACAAGCCTTGGCGCAAGTCTCGGAAAGCATTAGCACAGAAGGCCGGTTAATTGAGGAACGTTCGGACTCGAGTGTCGAGCAGACGAGTGGGTCTGGACAGCTATCGGAACTCTTTTACCGTATTCAGGTGCTTCAGCAAGATCTCAAAGATCTCAGAGGGACAATAGAAGAGCAGAGCTATTTGATAAAGCGTTTAGAGCGCAGTCAAAAAGAGCAGTATTTAGACCTTGATAGCCGGCTGGTTCAGCTTGGAGGGGCGGAACTGGAAGGTCGTATTTCTCAAACAGAGAATAAAGAATTTAGTGAAGAGGCACTCCCGCTTTTAGGTGAATCCCCAGAGTTTGATAATGAACGCGAAGCTTACCAATATGCGTTTGATTTGATGAGGAATCGACAATACCGAGAGTCTCTAGGTAGCTTTGAAAAGATCATAGTTGGGTTCCCAAATGGACAATACACACCCAACGCCTTTTATTGGATTGGGGAGCTATATTTAGCTCAAGGTGATAATGAAAAATCGAGACAATCTTTTATACAAGTGATTAGCTTGTACCCAGATCACCAGAAAGTGCCTGATGCAATGTACAAACTCGGTGTGGTCTATTTTGCCTTGGGTGACAACCAATCAGCTTTAAAATATTTGGGCCAGGTGCAGCAGGAATATCCAAACAGCTCTGCCGCTGGGTTAGCCGCTAGATACTCTGCTGAGATTCAATAGAGAAGTTTTTATTAATAGTGGCTCCAAGGAGCGTCCTCATATTAAAAGGTCGGGGTTGTTTATAGTAAAGGGCATGTCTACAATGCGCGCCTTTAGGGAATCTTTTTTGGGGTCGTTAGCTCAGCTGGTAGAGCACCGGGCTTTTAACCCGTTGGTCCTGGGTTCGAACCCCAGACGACCCACCACTAACTTCCTTGCTTCCAATAAAACTGTTCTAGCACCTTGCATATTAATATGAGCTGGTAAGTCCTAGCCTTTTCTAGGGTTAGGGAGAAAGAATGCTTCTCGGATTTGCATTTGGATTATTCAAAACCTAGAGTCGAAGAGTTGAATAGGGGAATAAGTTATGTCGTTAACGAAGTTTAGTCGATCGATAGCAGGAAATATCGCGATTGTTACAGGCGCTGCAAGTGGAATGGGAGAGGCAACTGCCAAGTTGTTTGCTAATGAAGGAGCATTGGTTGCTGCAATTGACGTTAATGAAGAGGGATTGAATCGAGTGGTTGCCGAAATTTGTGCAGAAGGTAAGACTGCTAAAGGTTGGATATTAGATCTTTCTAATGGAGAGGAAATCAGGCGTGTTTTCAATGAAATAGCCGACGACTTTGGTGGGATAGATATATTGGTGAATAATGCCGGGATTTCAATTCCTTCGCCTATTGATGATGATAATTACGAAAGCAATTGGTCTAGATCGATGGATATATTGATTACAGCGCAGACCAAAACGATTCGGGCCTCGCTGCCGTACATAAGGCAGTCGGAAAACCCTAGAATCGTTAACATCGCCTCTACAGAGGGTTTTGGTGCGACAAAGTTTGGTAGTCCTTATACCGCTGCAAAACATGCTGTGATTGGTTTGACCCGTTCCTTGGCAGTTGAGTTAGGTACAGAGGGAATTACCGTGAATTGTATTTGTCCTGGTCCTGTAAGAACTGGGATGACCGAGGCGATTCCGGAAGAAAGTAAGGAAATATACGCAAGGCGACGAATTGCGCTCCGGCGATACGCAGATCCAGAGGAAGTCGCTCACGGCACCTTAAATTTTGTACTTCCAGCTTCAGGATTCATGACAGGTGCAACGCTGCCCGTTGATGGTGGCTTAACCATTAAGAATGCTTGATGACTAATTCTGAAGTTAAGATTTCCTGGGGAAAATTGGCAGCATTTGGGACCCCCGCGGTGGGTGCTGGATACATGTATTTGTTTTTAAGCCTTTACGTAATGAAGTTTTCGACGGACGTTTTGCTAATTGCCCCGGTAGTCATGGGTCTCATTTTTAGTGTTTCTCGAATTTGGGATGCTATTTCAGACCCATTAGTCGGCTATTTGAGTGATAGAACTGTAACACGGCTAGGAAGAAGACGAATTTGGTTGCTGGCTAGTGTCATTCCCATATCGGTGACTTTCTATATGGTCTTTGCTCCGCCACTAGGATTAACCGAAGGTCAGTTAGATTGGTGGATGGCTATATCGATAATCGGGTTTTACTCGTCAATGACCTTATTCTTTGTTCCGCACATGGCCTTGGGTGCTGAAATGACCGATGATTACCATGAAAGGAACAAACTGTTTGGAGCTAGGCACTTCGCCTATGCGATTGGGTCCATTCTGTCTCTAGTTAGCATGCAATTACTGATTCTTGCAGAATTTGGGGAAGAGACCGATGTCAGAGCTTTGGCTGAGGAGCTCGCATTATTGGCAGTAGTTGTAATGGGCGTTTTTCTGATTTTTGCAGTTTTCAGATTAAAAGAAAGACCGGAATTCCAGGGTAGAATGACCAGCACCCCTTTCTCAGCTTTCAAAGATGTGTGGCAGAATGGTCACGCTAGGTTGTTTATTGTGGTGCAATTTATTGAAAATGTTGGCTCAGCGGCCATTGCCGCTCTGACGCTTTACGTGATGCAGTATGTCGTAGGAGCTCCCCATCTAGCGGTTCTCGTTATTTTGACGTACTTTGTTCCCTCAAGTCTTTCCGTACCTTTATGGATTCCCCTTGCTAAAAAATTTGGAAAAATCAGAATTTGGGTGATTAGCATGATAGGTACTGGGGTTTCCTTTGGTGCGTTCTGCTCGTTGCCGTTTATAGATAGTATCGATTTACGAATAGCAATCAGTTTTGTATTTGCTTTTTTCGCGGGACTCGCTGCTGGATGTGGCGGCATGATAGGGCCTTCAGTACAAAGTGATATCGTCGATTATGACGAGCTGGTTTCAGGTGAACGGAAAGAAGGTTCCTATTTTGCAGCCTGGAACTTTGTACAAAAGAGTGCGGTGGGGGTTATGTTGCTACTCACTGGGTTTGTACTGCAGTTCAGTGGATTCCTACCAAATGTTGATCAAGCTCAAGAAGTTAAAATAGCTATCGTTGGGCTTTACGGATTCTTTCCACTGGTGTGTTACTTGATCGGGGCGTATATGTTTTCAAAGTTCCAGTTGGACGAGAGCGCATGCAACGACATAAGAAAAAAACTTGAACTAAAAAGAGCGTAGTTTTGTTACCGATAAATATTGAGAGATAACTAACTGCCTAGTAAGACAAAGAGAAGAGGATTTAATCGAGCCACTAGACAAGAAATGCCGTTATCCAGGCAGATACGGTTTAGCAGCGCCTTTTTATCTGCCTATGAAGTTGCCGGGTCTCCTCTCAGCCACAGATTTTACGCCTTCTTTATGATCCTCAGTTTTTTGTAGCCTGAATTGTTCGAGAAATTCATGGTCTGTTTGTTTTTTGACTGCATCTGACAGACCGGTCCTCATGGTGGCGCGGACTGATTCTACGGCTAAGGGTGCATTCTCGGCGATCTCAGAAGCCAGTTTTATCGCTTCGTCACGCAGTTTGTCCTGTGAAGTCAATATATCCGCTAATCCCCATTCACGAGCCAGTTCTCCTCCGATCCGTCGGCCGGTAAGAAACAAGAGGTGTGCTTTCTGGTGTCCTATCAAGCGCGGGAGGGTATGAGTTAAACCAAAGCCGGGATGAAATCCCAGTTTAACGAAATTGGCGGTAAATCTGGCTTCTGGGCAGACCACTCTGAAATCAGGCATTACAGCAAGCCCGAATCCGCCCCCCACTGCAGCGCCTTGTATAGCGCCTATGACCGGAGTTTTAGTCGCAAAAAGCCGAGTAGCTGCTGTATAAAGTGGATTTCCGCTGGTTTCGGTTCGCTGTTCTCTTTCTTGACTGCCTTGCTGATTACCAAAATTATTGCCAGCACAAAAGTGTTTGCCCTGTGAGCAAAGGACTATTGCTCGTACTTCATGTGATTGATCGAAGCTCTCAAAGCAATCTGCTAAATCGTTGATTAATTGAGTATCAAAAAAATTATTGGGTGGCCTTTGTATTTCCACAACAGCAACATGTTGATCTTTTGTTATTTCTAAATCTTGATAAGCCATTCCCAGTCCTCCATAGATAGCCAGTCGATGTTTGACTATATTAGCCTAATTTGCAATTAAATTACCGTGGAGAGAGTGCAAATGCTCAAGTGGCAAATAGGTGATGTAAAAATAACGCAGCTAGTTGAATTGACAACCGCGTCTCTTGGTCCTTATTTGTTGCCTCAAGCGACGCCCAAGGAATTAAAAAAAATTGATTGGATGTCGCCATTTGTGGATTCTGATAATCGGTTAGTGCTGAGTATGCACATGTTAATTTTGGAGATTCACGGTCAAACGATCTTGGTGGATACATGCATTGGGAATGACAAGGAAAGGACATACCCGAAGTGGAATATGATGCAAACGGATTTTTTGTCGCGGTTTGAAGCAGCTGGTTTTAATCGGAATACCGTTGATACCGTGTTGTGCACGCATATGCACGTTGACCATGTTGGTTGGAATACTTTGCGAATTGGCGAGAATTGGGAGCCAACATTCTCAAATGCGAACTACCTTTATTCCAGACGGGAGTGGGAACACTGGAGTACTCAACCCCAAGAATACGGACCGGTCTTTGAGGACTCTGTGCAACCGATATTTGATTCTGGTTTGGCACAACTGGTGTCGGATGACTATCAAGTAACCAAGGAAATATGGTTGGAGCCTACACCTGGCCACACTCCGGGGCATGTTAGTGTGCACATCCAGTCACAAGGGGAAGAAGCCGTCATTACCGGCGATATGATCCACCACCCCTGCCAGATTAAACATGTGGATTGGGCCACCTCTGCTGACGTTGATCAAGAGCAAGCGGTTTTAACCCGCCAAAAATTTTTAGATCAGTACGCGGATCGGCCTGTCTTGATAATTGGCACCCATTTTGCCGGGCCCTCAGCTGGGAAAATTGTCAGGGATGCGTCTACGTTCCGATTGGATTATTAATATTCATTGATTTGTGAAATATGTCCTGACTTGAGGTGTTATAGTTAGCGCCTTTGGCTAGGAAATAAGTTGGCCACTAGCGATATCGTCTCTGCGATCCGCATTCGCAATTTCACATGGCTTTGGATCGGGAGTTTGGGTTCTTCCTTCGCGATGAATATGCAAATTATTGCCAGGGGTTGGTATGTCTATGATTTGACGTCTTCGGCTGTTGATCTGGCATGGGTTACAGTTTCCTTCATGTTACCTACGGTTTTGTTTTCTCTCTATGGCGGAGTGATAGCTGATAAGTTTTCGAAGAAGAAAATAATAATTTACGCGCAGGCGATGAACTTTATTGCAACCGTGATTATGGCGGTAGTCATAATTACCGAACGAGTCAGTTTTTGGGATTTCATGTGGGTTGGCCTTTTTAACGGTACTGTATTGGCTCTCTCAATGCCAGCTAGGCAAGCTTTTGTTCCCGAGTTAATCCCAGAGCGATTGATCTTTACAGCGATGGGCCTGACCACTAGCGGTTGGAATATCTCAAGAATTGTAGGTCCCGCTTTTGCTGGTTTTTTGATTGCGATAATAGCCGAAGGTGATAAGACTTCTTCCTTCGGCGTTGGCATCGTTTATTTCATCATTGCCGCCCTTTACTTGATTTCGGCTCTGACTATGTTGTTGATTGACAATCCCGGTTCTCCAGCAGTTGCCGAAAAACCTGGTGCAATTTCCGAAATGAAGGAAGGCTTGGTCTATGTGTTGGAGCACCCTCCAGTATTTGGTTTGATTATCCTTTCGGTAATACCGTTTTTGTTTGGGATGTCTTTGAATACGCTTTTGCCAGCGTTTAACCAAGACATGCTGTCTGGTCAGGCGGATGATTTGGGATTTTTAATTTCGATGATGGGTGTAGGAGCAATTATTGGTTCTTTGATGATGGCTGCCATGGGTAATATTGAAAACAAAGGAAGGTGGTTGATAGCTAGTTGCTTGTGCTGGGGTCTGGCGACATCAATTTTTGGCCTGACTACCTCTCAGTTAATGGCTATGTGTGTGATCGTGGCATTTGGATGGTTCATGAGCTGGAATATGTCGATGAATCGTGGTTTGCTCCAGTTGCAGGTAGAGGGTCATATGAGAGGCAGGATCATGAGTATTGATATGATGTCGCATGGTCTAATGCCCATAGGAGTTTTTCCTATTAGCCTCATTGCCGATCATTATGACGTGGGTGTTGCTTTGTTTGTCAGTGGTATCGCCTTTATGGTTGCTACTATTGGTGTTGTTTTGTTCATGCCAGCCGTTAGGCAAACGGATGTTTTTGACCAAAACGAAAAACGGGAAGTAGGTTTAACTTCTGTATCCGATTCGGAAGTAGTGTGAGCTGCATCGCAACACAAGATAGAGAATAGGAACGCTAATGACGACAAGGATAGGTTTAATATCAGACACACATATTCCTGAGGCTCGAGCTAGCTTGTGGGACCAGGTATATACCGCCTTTCAGGGGGTTGATCTGATTTTCCACGGAGGAGATATCCATGATATTTCTCTACTTGATGAGCTTGAGAAAGTTGCGCCCATCTATGCCGCTCGAGGAAATGGAGAGGACGGCAGTGGAGGAAGGGATGTCCAGCCAGAAGACCCTAGAGTGAAATATGCTTGGTTGATTGAAATTGAAGGATTATGGGTGGGCCTTACTCACTATATACCCGTTCCGGAGAGGCCTCCTAATTTTACGCTGGCTAAATGGGTCGACCGGTTTTTTCCTGAACGTAAACCGGATGTGATTGTTTCAGGTGATACCCATCGAGAGGCTATCGAGTGGATTGATGGTGTCTATTGCGTGAATCCAGGCTCCCCGACGTATCCTCACAACTACGATACGCAGTATGGAACCATTGGTTTTCTGGAAATCGACAACGGGAAAGCCGACGCAAGTATATGGCAGATAGCTGAGGCGGGCATTATCCCTTTTGATTGGGAAGGTACACCGCCTTGGAAGCTTAGGCCTTAGTCTTTCGGTTGTCCCAAAATCCTCTCTGCGATGATGTTTTTTTGAATATTGGGTGTACCACCGCCGATTACTACATTTGGCCAATTCAGAGCCGATTTAGCCCAGGTGCCGCCATCAACGGCTTCATTGCCGCCATTGAGTTGTAAGCCTGCTTGACCAGCAAGTTCCACTGCAAAGTCATCCATACCTATCTCTAGGCTTGCTCTGTGGAGCTTATTTACGGAGGTTTCACTAGTAAGAGGCTCTCCTCTGATTTGTTTAGTGAGATAGCGAAGTCCGTTGTATTTCATTGCGGCGATTTTCGTTTCAAATCGAGCTATCGTTCGCCTGACCTCTGGATCGCTGTGAGCTGGTTTGCCTTGAACCTTTGTATTTTTAGCAAGAGACTTTAGATCCTCCAGCTTTTCGAACATTTGGGTTACTTCGCCGATACTGGAGCGCTCATTCGCCAGAGCAGAGACTGTTACTCCCCAGCCTTCGCCTTCTTCACCCAATCGATTCTCTATCGGCACTTTCATGTCAGTAAAGAAGATTTCCGCGAAATGTTTGTCTCCAGCCATATTCTCGATTGGCCTCACTTCCAGTCCTTCTGCATCCATCGGAACGAGGAGGCAGGTGATGCCCTGATGCTTGGACTTAACGCTGAAATCAGTTCGTACTAACAAAATCATCCATTGAGCGAAAGGAGCGCCTGTAGTCCAAATTTTTTGTCCATTTACGACGTAATGATCACCGTCCTTCTCTGCCTTGCATTGGATCGCTGCGAGATCCGAACCATGATTGGGTTCTGAATATCCAGTGCACCAAACTACTTTACTATCGAGGATATCCGGGATAAATCGTTTTTTTTGTTCTTCAGTTCCGTATTCCATGATTCCTGGGCCGACCCACGCTAACCCCATAAAGGAAGTGCCTAGGGGCGGCGCTTTGGCTAGCGCCATTTCCTCTTTCAATATGGCTTGTTCGATCAGGCCACCGTCGCTGCCCCCGAATTCCTTCGGCCAGGAAAAACCGACCCAACCTTTCTCCCTGACCTTTTCAAGCCAAGATTTTAGAAAACTCCTATCGCGCTTTTCTTTTGGGGGCAGATTCTCTGCTAGGAAGGATTTTACTTCTTCTCTAAAATTTTGTTCTGTTACGGTGTATTCGAAATCCATTAGAGACCTCCTAGGGTTGCGAGTCTATCGAGGTGATAATTCGAATCACCATACATCGGTCTGGCCCACTTTGATCGTTTTAAGTAAAGCTGAGCATCATATTCTGCTGTGAATCCAATGGCGCCATGAAGCCCCACTCCGTCTATACCAATTTCTACGAAGGCATCTGAAGCATAGCCTTTAGCTAGAGAAACTGCTCGATCTACCTCAGCTGGGGCATCGTCAAGGGCCCACGCGGCGTAGTAACAAAGCGATCTAAAGGATTCTATATCAACAAACATTTCTGCTAGACGATGCTTTACTCCCTGATATTGACCAATAGGCTTTCCAAATTGAATCCGGTCTTTCGCATATTCGCTCGTTAAATTGAGTAAAGATTGTGCAGCGCCGACCATTTCTGCTGTAACAGCGACGGCCCCATAGTTCGTCAGAGTTATGAGATTTTCGTTGCTTAGGGCCATGGTGTCTGATTTGTTGATTGATAAATTGTCTAGAGTCACTCGGCCCATGTCCTTTGTCTCGTCCATCGTAGGTTCGGAATGAATCTGGCACTGCTCTTTATCGACTTTGGCTAGGATTAATTGACCATCACAGTTGAAGGCGAGAAACAGCCAGTCACAGAGTGTTGCATCGCTGACAAAAGGCTTAGAGCCCGTGAGATTGAAGCCTGTATCTGTTTTGGAGGCGACCGAGCTAATACCCTCTTCGCTAATCCAGTTAGGGTCATCAAATAGACCTAGCGTAGAGATAGAACTTCCTTCTGAAATTGCTGGCAGCCATTTGGTTCTCTGTTCCTCACTCCCACACAGCAAAATGGCTTTTGCTGCCAGGGCATGTGAAGCGACCGGAAGTGGACACAGACCTGCGGCGGTCTCCTCGAGAACGACGGTTAAGTCTACCCACCCAAGACCCAAGCCAGCGTACTGCTCTGGAATCGTCAGCGCTAGCCAACCAAGATTGCTTATCTCAGACCAAAGCGCTGAATCGAATTTATTGTCGGATTTAAGTATCCGTCTTACTTGATCCATAGGACAGCGTTCGTTCATGAACCGATTGACTTGGTCTCTCAGCATGTTTTGTTCTTCTGAAAATCCAAAGTCCATTGTCTTACCCTCGCATAGGATTAATAGGAGGCCAGTTTTCTTTGCTCTCTAGTATTTTTTCACCTATCTCTTCGACTTCCCAAAAGCCTTCTGACAGGTTTCGCGTAGCGATCGGAGTAATTTGCCATGAGAGTAAAGAGACATTATTACCGGCAACCAGCCACTGTCGCCCACTAATCTCTTTAGCTTCATCTGAGCATAACCAAACCACTGCAGGGGACACCGCTTCTGGAGGGAAATTTTCCTGAACTTCTTCGGGAAGAATGTCGGTAGTTAGCCTGGAGGTCGCTGTAGGAGCCAGTACGTTAACAGTAATCCCATACTTGATTCCCTCTAGCCAGAGACATCTCATAAAACCAGCAATTCCAGCCTTTGCTGCTCCATAGTTGGTTTGCCCAAAGTTCCCTAATAGCCCTGAGGTCGAGCTGGTCATGATAATACGACCGCCATTGCCCTGTTCAATCATTTTGTCATAAGCGGCTTTTGTGCTCAGGTAGGTGCCGCGAAGATGAACGTCCATGACAACGTCCCACATTTCATCGTCCATATTCTTGAAGGATTTGTCTCTGAGGATCCCTGCATTGGCAATTAAGATATCGATCTTGCCGAAGGCTGACACGGTTTCCTCGACCATCGCAACGGCATCATTTCTGTCAGTCACCGAGCCATAATTGGCGACGGCCTGTCCGCCCTCAGCTTTGATTTCTTCTACGACGTTTTGAGCCATGGTATTGCTAGATCCAGTGCCGTCTCTTGCACCTCCTAGATCATTAACTACCACTGATGCGCCCTCACGAGCGAGTAACATCGCGTGCGCTCTACCGAGACCGCCTCCAGCGCCAGTGACTAATGCTACTTTTCCGTCCAACATGCCCATAGTAAACCCCTTTAAAACAAGACAGAGATTCTCTAATGAGATATTCGAAAAGTCTAAATTTTTCTGAGTTTATTTTTGGTGCGGAGTCGGTAAAGCAAAAATTGTGTTCCGAATTCATGTAGCATTGTTTACCGAAGAAAAGTGTTTTGTTGGGAAGAGTGATGGATGACCTATTGAATTTTGAAGGGAAGGTAGCGCTGGTGACGGGCGGCAGTCGAGGATTGGGCAGAGAAATGGCCTTGGCTTTAGCGAACCGTGGAGCAGATGTGGTTATAACGAGCAGAAAAGCCGAAGCATGCGAAGAGGTTGCCGAAGAAATTCAGTCGCTGGGCAGAAAAGCTATAGCACATGGATGCCACGTAGCTAAGTGGGATGAGATAGAAAGTCTAGTGGATAGAGCTTACGCCGAGTTTGGTAAGGTCGACATTCTTATAAATAATGCCGGCATGTCACCGCTTTATCCTAAATTAACTGACGTCTCCGAAGAACTTTTTGACAAAGTGGTCGGTGTGAATTTGAAGGGACCTTTTCGACTAATGGCGCTCGTTGGGGAAAAAATGGCTCAGGGAGAAGGAGGAAGTATCATTAACATTAGTAGCACGGCTTCGCTGAATCCTTCCCCGAATTCGGAACCCTATGGTGCAGCTAAATCGGGTTTAAACGCGTTGACTCGGTCTTTTGCGTTTGAATACGGACCGAAGGTTCGAGTGAATTGCGTAATTGCAGGACCTTTCTTGACCGATATCTCTAAGGCGTGGGATATGCCCGCATTCGAGGCAAATGCTCGACAGAATCTGGCTTTGCAGAGAGGAGGGAAGCCAGATGAAATCGTTGGAGCAGCCTTATATTTAGCGAGTGCTGGAGCCGCTTTTACAACCGGCACAACGATCAGGGTTGATGGAGGAACGAGGTAGAGTTTTCGAATTGCCGAGCACCAGTAAACTCGGGGTTTATAGAAAGCGCTCTGTAATCTTAGTGGCTAGATCTGCGGAAAAATCACGTTTATAAAGACTTTCTAGAGATTGTAAGCCGCCAGGGTTCGCCACGTTTACTTCCATCAGAGTATCCTTTACAAGATCGATCGAGGCGAACCCAATTTTTAAATCCTTTAGCTCGCTGGATATCTCGGCAATGATTTTTTTCTGATTAAGGGTGAGGGTAGTTTTGCTGACCTTTGCGTTCTGGGCAACGTTGGCATAGTTGCCTTTTTGTGGCTGTTTTAGATAACTACCAATAATGCTGCCGTTTGCATAAAGACAGCGTGTTTCCCCTTTTCGAATTTCCGGTAAGAACCTCTGCAAAATGAAAAATTCTTTTTCAGCAGAACAGATTCTCTGGATGGTTTTTACGCCGTTCTCTGAAGTATCGAAAAAGTTGACATCTCTGCCAAAACTTCCAGCATTAGGTTTTAAAACCCATGTTCCTTTTTGTTCTTGCATAAATTTAATCAAGGCCTTTGGGTCCGACGAAATAAGTGAAATAGGGCAATACTTGAGCCATTTCGCCTTACCGTGTCCGACAAGCCAGGAGGTAGGCGAATTAACGAACTTTTCTTCAGGGCATAATGACAATAGTTGAAGGCGATCCAGAAAGTTGCCTTTCTCTCCAAAGCCGATCGGCCAAATCAAGTCGAACTCTTCTAACAGATGATCCCCGCTCTTGAGCTCGTGGTTCTCCAAACTCAGTGATTGATGTGGCTCGACGTATACTTCCCAGCCTACCTGATGGAAGGCTCTCGGGATACGTTCAAAATTGTCGTTTGCTTGAGGCTCACAAGAATTAAAGAAAAGTGCTCTCAGCTTTTTACTTTGGTCGCTTTTTGTCTGCTTAGCCATTAATATCTGTGACCCGTAGGGGTTTTGGAGAGGGTTCCTATTTGCAAGGCTGACAATTATGAAGTCAACTAATTTACCAGATTATACGATTCCTGCGAATAAAGTGCCTTTGGTTGAGCCTAAACGCGTTGAAAAATCTGACCTAGAGATTTTGAAACGGCGGATAATCGCCAATTTGAAAAAGATAAATGGCGCTTTGATCGCTCACTACTATGTTGATGGCGATATTCAAGATTTGGCTGAAGAGAGCGGTGGATTTGTTTCAGACTCGCTTGAGATGGCGCGATATGGAAGCAGGTCAAAAGCGGATGTTTTGGTCGTCGCTGGTGTTCGTTTTATGGGAGAGACAGCGAAGATCTTGTCTCCAGAAAAACGAGTAATTATGCCCAAGCTTGAAGCGGAATGTTCATTAGACCTTGGTTGTCCGCCTGACGATTTTCAAGATTTTATAGATCAAAACCCAGATAGAACGGTAGTGGTTTACGCCAATACTTCGGCGAGGGTGAAGGCGATGTCTGATTGGGTAGTGACGAGTAGCTGCGCACTACCGATAGTGAATAGGTTAAAAGATCAGGGAGAAAAGATCTTATGGGCGCCAGATAGGCATCTGGGTAGTTACATTCAGCAGCAGACTTCAGCTGATATGCTGATGTGGAGTGGAGCTTGTGTTGTTCATGAAGAATTTAAGTCGAAAGCTCTTCTGGATTTAAAAAAAGTATTTCCTGAGGCTGCCGTCTTAGCGCATCCGGAATCGCCAGCTAGTGTGGTCCAAATAGCTGATGTGGTGGGCTCAACTAGCGCCATTATTCGCGGTGCGAAAGAACTTGAGAATGAACAGTTTATTGTTGCAACCGATCGAGGCATCTTTCACAAATTAAGACAACTTAACCCTGACAAACGCTTCATTGAAGCACCAACAGCGGGTAATGGCGCAACCTGCAGGAGTTGCGCGCATTGTCCCTGGATGGCGATGAACGATTTGATCGGATTAGATGCGCTCGTAAGTCAAGAAAGCGCGATGAATAATCACGAGATCCACGTTGATCCAGATACCGCTGCACGTGCCTCTATCGCCCTACAGCGAATGTTAGATTTCCAATAACTGCCTGTTCGGCGAATTTTAGCCTTTTGCCAACCGGACTTGTGTTTTGAGATCCTGTATCTGCTGAGCTAATTTGGCTTGTAATTGTGGATTGTTACCTCGTGTTAAAGATTTTGCGTACTCGAGATGCTGAATAGAGCGGGTGTAAGCGCCGTGCAACACAAAGTATTCTGCCCTTGCAATGTGTACGCCGGAAATATTGCCAGCGAGGCCCGATGTTTCTGCGAGTTCATACCAGATGTCTACATCGTTAGGTCTTACTTTGGATAACCTAATAAGAATCCTTTCGGCTTCTTTGAATCGTTTAGTTGCGATCAGCGTCTTGGCGTAAATCATGGATAATGGTTGGTTGTCGGGACTAATGGCCAATCGCCTCTCAACTATTTTCGCAGCTTTTTGATGTTGGCCTGCGCTGGCCAGCACTTCCGCATAGGCTGCGAGCATGAGGATGGTATTTGGTAAACGCAGCCTTAATACCTCAAATTCGTTTACTGCTTCCTGGAAAGCGGAATTTTTTATCAGAGCAAGCGACAGCCCGTAGCGAGCGGCAATATTGCTAGGACTTTGTTCGACCAGCTTTTTGTATTTTTGTAAAGGCACGATGGGATTTGTCTCGTACAGACTTTCGACTTTGACCTTCATCATTTGAAAAGCGATGGATTTTTTTGGCTCTTTCGTTGGGTAGGAACGAGCTTGATTTTTAGCGTCTGCTATACGAGTTTCTGATAGTGGGTGCGTTAGGAGAAATTCAGGTGGTCTTCGAGTGAAGCGATAAGCTCTCTGCATTCTTTCGAACATACGAGAGGCTCCATTGGGGTCTAGCCCTGCATTTACCATGGTTGCCAAACCTATCCTATCTGCCTCAATTTCTCGCTCCCGAGAATAACGAAGCTGATTTCCTTGGCTTGCCGCTTGGGCGAGGCTGATCGTCGCTAGCGCAGCATCTGTGCCACCGGCGGCTCCGATTAAAAGCCCGGCAATCATCGAAGCCATGGTGGTTAGGCTGCCCGATCTTCTTTCCTCCACGCGACGGGCAAAATGCCTTTGACTTAAGTGGGCTAATTCGTGAGCGATTACAGAAGAAAATTCATGAACGTCATCAGCTTGTAGGAAAAGACCAAGATTGACTCCAACCACGCCGCCAGGTGCGGCAAATGCATTAAGGGATGGGCTATCCACGACCACGATATCGAGAATCTCATCTCTAAAATCGGAATATTGCACTAGTCGCTTGATTTGCGTTTCAGAGTAATATTTAAGTAGGGGATCGTCGGTCGTTTTCATTGAGGCATGGATTTGCTTTAGAAATTCTCTGCCCAACCTCTTTTCCAGTTCTGGGGAAATGATTTTTGAAGAGGCGTCTCCAAGGCTTGGGAGTTCTGGACTTGGGTGCGTTGTCGCTGAAATGAAGGTTAGAAAAATCGTTACGGCAAACAGTCGTAGATTACTCACTTTTTCGTAAGTCGCTTGAAAGTCGGTCATTAGCTCATGATACGGTAATGTCTGACTAATATATAAGTCTTATTGATAGTTTGGATGATAGTGGTTAGACGTGAGTAGGAGTGAGATAATTGGCGCGTGAAGGATGTAGATAAAGAACTTGATGTGAAGGACCTAACCTGTCCAATGCCCCTGCTCAAAGCGAAAAAAACGCTTAATGATATGGAAGCTGGTGCGGTACTAAGGGTTTTAGCGACCGACCCAGGCTCTGAGCGTGACTTTGAGGTTTTTGCCCGACAAAGCGGCAATACGCTGCTTGATTCCTCTAATAGCGACGGAGTCTATTGCTACTATCTTAGGAAGAAAAATTGAACTTTCTAAAATTAATTTCGAATTGGTTCGACCGCTATTTATCAAACGAGCAGATTCTTGCTCTTTTGCTTTTCCTCGGATCGATCTTGTTTTTCTTGATCTACTTTGGAGGTGTACTAGCTCCACTTATCTCAGGCTTGGTAGGGGCCTTTCTTTTGAATGGGCTTGTGAATGCGCTGGAAAGTTACGGAATAAAACGGCTGATCGCGGTTCTTGCCTGTATTGTGGTTTTCTTGGTGATCGTCGTTGCTTTTGTCCTTTTGGTGGTTCCCGTGCTGGTCGGGCAATTCAGAGATTTGCTTGATTTGTTACCAGCAAGTTTTTCGGCTTTCCAGTTATTGCTTAATCAACTGGCTGCAGACTACCCGGATTTCGTAACGCCTGAACAGATAGCTTCGTTTGTAGAACAGGGGCTCCGCGAGGTCGCTAATTTTGGCCGTTTACTTATCGAAACACTGTTTTCTCAAGCTTCCTCAATTTTTGGACTGGTTATTTATATTGTGCTGACCCCCTTATCTTTATTTTTCTTTTTGAAAGATAAGGATGTGATGATTTCTTGGCTCCAGTCCCTTTTGCCTGAGAAAAAGGATTTGTTTCGGCAAGTTGGGGGTGAGATGAACGCCCAGCTAGGAAATTACGTTAGAGGCAAGACAATCGAAATTGTGGTCGTTGGTTCGGTCACTTGGATTACCTTCGCGTTGTTCGGTTTAAACTATTCAGCAATCTTGGGAGTACTTGTTGGGTTGTCTGTTCTCATTCCTTTCCTTGGAGCAGCCATAGTTACCATTCCTGTTTTTTTAGTTGGGTTAATCCAGTTTGGGTGGGGTTTTAATTTTGCAATGCTAATGCTGGCTTATGGGGTAATCCAATTCCTTGATGGGAACATGTTAGTGCCTCTATTGTTTTCCGAAGTAAATGATTTGCATCCCATCGCAATAATATTTGCGGTACTTTTTTTTGGAGGTTTGTGGGGCGTCTGGGGCGTGTTTTTCGCTATTCCTTTGGCCACATTGATAAAAGCGGTATTCAATGCTTGGCCTCACCCCGCATCAGACCCCTGATAGTGAACTTGGCTGCTTATAAATTTGATTAGACTTAAACAGCTTGTGAGACGTTTATCTCGTGCGTACCATCTACATTTTCAATAGGACCGAGAATAAGAATGCTTGAGGGAAGTATTGTTGCGCTCGTAACACCGATGAAGTCTGATGGGGCGGTAGATTGGACTGCTCTTGAAAAATTATTGGAATGGCATTTAGAAAAGGGAACTCATGGTATTGTTCCAATGGGTACCACAGGAGAGTCTGCAACGCTTGATACAGATGAGCATTTAAAGGTTATCGAGCGAACGATAGAGGTTGTAGGAGGAAGGATTCCAGTCATTGCAGGTACAGGAAGTAATTCGACCGCCGAAGCTATCCATCAAACACAGGAGGCAGAGAGAGCTGGGGCTGATGCGTGTTTGTTAGTGACGCCTTATTACAATAAACCAACTCAGGACGGTCTTTATGCGCATTATCGTGAAATAGCATTGGCTACATCAGTACCTATCGTTTTATATAATGTGCCGCCAAGAACGGCATGTGATATGAGCGCGACGACGGTAGCTCGGTTGTCTGAGTTGGATGGTATCGTAGGTATTAAGGAGGCTTGTGGTAATGCAGAAAGAGTTAAAGAAATTCGTGACCTAGTAGACGAGGGGTTTGTAATTTTATCTGGAGAAGATGCCCAGACGCGACAAATGCTCGATTATGGAGCTAAAGGTGCTATTTCGGTGACCGCAAATATTTTGCCCAAGGAGATGTCGGAGTTTTGTCAGAGTTTCTTGGATGGAGATTTAGCGAGGTGCGAGGAGTTAGACAGCCGTTTGCAACCAGTTCATGACGTTCTTTTCATCGAGGTGTCGCCTTCTCCAACAAAGTGGGTGCTGAATCAAATGGGATTGATCGAAGAAGGTATTAGATTACCTCTACTTCCTTTATCAGAAGAAAACCAAATTCCGGTCTCAAACTGCGTTAGTAAATTAGGGTTGATCAATTGAGTTTCCGTCTAATCTCTGTCTTGGTTTTTTTCTGTCTGTCGAGTTGCGGTTGGTTTGGAAGAGAAGAGGGCGTCATTATTGATCCTGATGACGATTATCTCGACGCGGCACAGCTACAATCATTAGTAGTCCCGAAGGGTATGGCCGCAATTCAGAACGAGGATTTTATACCGATTCCGAAAGTACCTTCACAGGTCAACCCGCGTTTTTATCCTGATAGCCCGCCACTACCCAACGCCATCTATTCTAATGAGAAAAGAGACGACGTTCGAATGCAAAAACTAGGATCAAGGAACTGGTTAGTAGTACCAGAGCCTGTGACGACGGCTTGGCCGAAATTGAAGCAATTTTTTGCAGATAATGGAGTTAGTCTGGTTTTGGATGAACCATCTATGGGCCGCCTCGACACAGAATGGTTAACTATTAGTGCTGAAGAAACCTATCGCGATGTAGTCAGAGAGGTCCTCAAAGGAAACCAAAGCGATAGTCTAAAAGATGGTCAAAGAAATAAATTTTTGGTCAAGCTTGAGCAAGGTTTGAGAGTTGGTACAAGCGAAATTCACATGCGCCATGAATCAGAAATTTTAGAAGATACTCCCGCTGAGCTATCAGAAATATTTTGGAAAATTAAATCAGATTCTTTAGAAGCTGAGAGAAGTTTGCTAAATGAGATAGGGGCCTACATTGCGGCAAAAGTATCTGAAATGTCTGTTTCAAAAGTAGCGCTGGAGATTGGAACCATGCAGAAATCTGAACTTCTGCGTGACAGTAATGGTTACCCGATCTTGCGTCTAAAGTTGGATTTTCAGAGAGCTTGGGCGACGATCGGCCAGGCCCTTGGTAATGCCGAGGCAGATATAATTGAATTGAACAGGGATGACCGCGAGTTTAAGGCTAACTTGCCATTAGAGAGTTTGGGTATAGAAACCGGTGGTCAAATATTTTGTCGAATAACCTTTTCCTGCTCTAGTGATTCGTCAGAAATTCCTGTACTGATTCAGGTCAGGGGGACTGAAGCTGGGGATTTCGATGTCACAGTTTACGATCAGGATCGAGAAGAATTGAACTCTGAAATTGCCCAGCAGATTACTGTGATGCTTCGAGACTTTGCGGCCTGATGGGGTTCGCTTCTTTGGGCAGTGGGAGTCGCGGAAACGGGACCTTGGTGTTTTTAGGAGAAAAGTTATTTTTGGTTGATTGTGGGTTTTCGCTAAAACAAGCGGAGAAGAGGCTAGCCCGGCTTGGAGTCAGCGGCGGCGACATTGATGGAATTTTAGTTACCCATGAGCACGCAGATCACATTAGTGGTGTCGTTCCTTTATCTCATAAATATAAAATTCCGATTTATGCGTCATTTGGCACTGCTAAAAGCCTAGAAAAAGGCGGCGACTTTAGGTGTTTTGATGGTGATAAAAAATTCGAATTAGAGGGTGTATGGGTTAACCCAGTGAGCGTTCCTCATGACGCACGAGAAGCCACCCAATTCACGTTTAGCTTTAAGGATGAATGTGTTGGTGTGCTCTCAGATTTAGGGTTTGTTACTGATCATGTGTTGGAGCAATTTGGATCCTGTAACCAGCTTTTGCTCGAAGCAAATCACGATGAGGATATATTGGTTAAAGGGTCTTATCCTCTTCGATTAAAAAACAGAATACGTAGTGATTATGGACATTTGTCTAATAACCAGTCTTTTGTGGCGCTTCAGCAGTTTGCTCATAGCAATTTGGAAGTCGTGATAGGGCATGTGAGCGAGCAGAATAATTCCAGTGAAAAGCTTGAAGCGATTTTTGAACCCATTCGGGCCAAATTAAAAGGGCTGTATTATGCTACGCAAAAAGAAGGGTTTGACTGGGTATGTGAGAGACCTGTGGTTAGGCAAACCCAAATGGGTTTGGGCGGCTGAATTTTTCTTTATCGAACGGATGTAGGAAATGGAAGAATCAACAATTGAAAGTGTAACTCCGGATAATTTTCAGACGGAGGTTATTGAAAAATCGGAGAATTTACCCGTTTTTGTTTTGTTTTGGGCTGAACAGGTTGAGCCCTCAGTGCAGATGCGCAGTTTGCTTAGCTCTTTGATACAGCAATATTCGGGTAAGGCGACACTCGTCCTTTCCGACGTTTCTCAAGACCAGACTTTAGCTCAAACTCTTAGAGTACAGGGCCTCCCAAGTATTCGGGTTATCTTTAAAGGGAAAATTGTTGAGCAGTTAGACGGACCTTGTGAGGAGAGTCAGCTTAGGACTATTTTGGATCAGCTTACGCAATCACCAGCAGACATGCTGAAAAGTCAGCTAAGCGAGTATCTTGTTTCTAAAGATTGGGATTCGGCTCTAGCTTTGATGAAGCAAGCAATTGAGCAAGAACCTAATAATCAAGGATTTCGAGTGGAGTTTGCGGATCTGCTGGTTAGAAAAGGAGATTTAGAGGACGCATCGAAAGTTTTGGAGGCAATACCAGACGATACTGAGGGATTAAAGCGGCCAACTATAAGACTTGAAATAATGCAAGAAATTGCTGGAATGCCGAGAATGGAAGAATTGGAGCAAACCGAAATTACCGAATCTAACAGACTGGAGATCAACTATTCCAAGGCAATTTGGCTCGTTGCCGGAGAAGAGTATGAGCGAGCTCTTGATCTTTGCCTAGAGATACTTAGTGCTGACAGAGAATTCAGAGATGATATAGGCCGCCTTACCATGATCCGAATTTTTGATCTCATGGATAAGGGTGATGAGCTGGCCTCAGCGTATAGAAGAAAGATGTTTAATTTGATGCACTGATCGTTGAGACCTAGTTGGCGTCTGATTCTGTGCGGGTGCCTTTCGACAAAGCCTTATAAATCAATCTCTTAAATTATAGGGTAAATCGCACATAGGGTTAGCTATTCCCACGTTTACTCAATAACGGTACTGTTATCTTATACACACTCTCGATTTTGGGTAATCGTCCACTATAGGAGTACAGAATTGGAAGAGAGCAGTGAAAATGAATTCTAAGTTATTGATAAATATAATAAATATATCTCGTATTGTGGTTTCAGCTCTTCAAAGAGGAATGTTTTTCTTGTTTGTACAATGTCTTGTACAAGTTATCCAAAGAGTTATCCACAGGTAATTTAGGGTTTTTGTGAGCAAATCACGACTTACTGGGGATATGAAATATGACTGATGTAGCGAAAACTTTAGAAGAGAAACAAGATGAATACAAAAGCAAAGGAGTTACTAGAGTAAAGCTGGGGTTAACCGATATCGATGGGGTTATCCGGGGTAAATATGTCTCCGTTGATAAGTTTTTTTCTATACTCAATAGCCAAGGGGGTTTCTGCGACTGTGTTTTCGGTTGGGATGTAAATGATGAGCTTTACTCAGAACCAGGTTATACAGGCTGGCAATCGGGATTTCCTGATACTGGGTATCGTTTGCTTGTCGAGACGGAAATATGGATAGCCAATGAAAATTGCCCTTACTTTATCGGAGAATTTGTAACTTCAGAGGGGAGTGATCATCCGTTGTGCCCACGAACCAAGCTTGATTCGGTTATAAAAAGGTTTGCCGAGTTAGGCTTAAGGGTTAAATCTGGATTTGAATATGAGTTTTTTGTATTTAGCGAGACTCCTCACTCTATCCGTCAAAAAAAATATTCTGACCTAACCCCGCTAACCCCAGGGAGTTTTGGTTATTCCGTTTTGAGGTCGTCTTCCGAGTCTGATTTGTTCCTTGGTTTGATGGACTATGCTGCCGAGCTTGGTTGTGAGATAGAGGGCCTACATTGCGAGACAGGTCCCGGCGTTTGGGAGGCGGCATTGAAACCGTCGGCAGGAATAATTGCGGCAGATCGAGCGGCATTGTTTAAAACGTTTAGTAAGGTTTTTTTTCAAAAAAGAGAGTTGCTAGCGACTTTCATGGCGAAATGGTCAATGGACTACCCGGGCCAAAGCGGCCACTATCACTTCAGCCTGATTGACCATGAAAAAGAACAAAATGTTTTTTTTGATTCCTCGGCAACCAATGGAATGTCAAAAACGCAGACTCAGGTAGTCGGCGGGTTGGTAAAATACTTACCTGAATTTCTTGCACTCGTTGCTCCCACAATCAACAGTTATACAAGATTGGTCAAAGGAGCCTGGGCGCCCACGGCCTCCACGTGGGGTATAGAAAACCGCACATCAAGCATACGAGTAATCCCCGGAAGCGATAAAAGCCAGAGGATAGAGTGTCGTGTTGGAGGGGCAGATGGTAACCCCTATTTAGTGGCTGCCGCGGTTTTAGGCGCCGCGTTACTGGGTATTGAAGAAGAGATTGATCCTGGGGAGTCCGTCATAGGAAATGCCTATGAAGTTGAGGATGATTTGCCTGCAGATAGGAAGTTTCCAACTAACCTGAGGGAGTCTGCCGCTCGTTTCGATCAGTCTTTATCGGCAAGACGGGTTTTTGGTGATGACTTCGTTGATCATTTCGTATTGTCCAGAAGGCATGAGGCTAGTGAGTACGAGCGTTCGATCAACGATTGGCAGTTAGAGCGCTATTTCGAGATCATCTGACTAAATGAAGATAGGGATTCTAATTACTGACGCGGTGCGCGAGGAACTCATCAGCGAGCATGGAGATTATCCTGACATGTTCGAAGACCTGATGGCGGGCGTAGATGGAAGTGTCGAATTTACTCGTTTTTATGTTCAAAACAAAATCCCTGAGTCTGTGGATTGCGATGGTTATCTGATAACCGGTAGTCGCCACAGCGTTTACGAGGACCTGTCCTGGATCAAGGAACTTGTTAACTTTATCAAACATGTTCTGGCATCGAGGCGGAAGATTATTGGCGTTTGTTTTGGTCACCAGTTGATGGCTCACTACTTTGGTGGTCTTGTCGAAAAATCGGTCAAAGGCTGGGCGGTAGGGGTTCATAAGAGTGATTTAGTGGCCCGTCAGTCGTGGATGGATAAAGCTGATTTCAGGGAGGATGTTTCTTTATTGTCTAGTCATCAGGATCAAGTGGTCCGGCTGCCAGAGGAAGCGACGTTATACGCTACTAACGAATTCTGTCCGATAGCGGGTTTTGTCGTGGGCGATCAGGTGTTAACGATTCAAGGGCATCCCGAATTTGACAAAGAGTATGCACGAGCCTTGTTACACCTGAGAAAAGATATTTTAGGAGAGTCGGTTTTTGAAGCTGGACTAGCTTCTTTGGAGAGACCTACTGATCAGCAGGTGCTGGCACGTTGGTTTATAAATTTTCTTCAAAATCCCCCAGAAGATTTTCGATCAAATAAGAGATTAGGGCGATATTTTTCTCAAGCTGAGAAAGTCATCCAGGAAGAAGGACGCGTCCATGAGTTGATTAGAAAGGCGACTGAAAAAATTGAGAAACTGGGGAGGAAAACTTTCGGTGACACTTGGGATGAAGTGCTGCTTGTTGTCGAAATGATCAAAAGCTGGGCGCAAGGTGATTATCAGGATATTTCGAAGAAGAGCGTGATCATGATGATAGCAGCAATCATCTATTTTGTTGCTCCGCTCGATGCTGTTCCTGATTTTTTGTTTGGTTGGGGGTATCTGGATGACCTGGCGGTATTGCGGCTGGTATTCGGCCAAATAAAAGTTGAAATGGAAAAATTCAAAGATTGGAAACAGCAAAGATGAAACGAGCATTAGCGTTGGGTTTGTTCGTTTTGATTTTTCTAAATGGCTGTAGTATCAAGCCGATCTATAACAACCTAGATAGATTGATTGTTTGGCAAGTTGGTGACTATCTTGATTTAAATCGAGATCAAAAGGCTTCGCTTAGGGACGATTTGTCAGTTCTCTTGAGGTGGCACAGGGAGTCTCATTTGACTCTTTATGCTGACTGGCTTTCTGAGTTACCGAGCCAATACAGTGACGGGGTTTCCGCTCAGATGATTGAAGACCTCTTTGATCAAATGCTGGTTTGGGGTGAGGAAATCGAGAATCAGGCAATGCCATTAATGACAGATGTACTGGTCTCTTTGAACGAGGGTCAAATCGATCATTTAGAGTTGGAGTTTCGGGCGACAAACGAGGAATGGATGGATGTAGAGCGTGGAGAATCCTTGGAAGACTATCAAAGAGGTTGGTCGGAAGAGATTGAAGATGCCATCGAGCGCTTTACGGGTAGACTCAATGCGGAGCAGTTAGACTATTTGAAAAGGAAATCAGTAACCTATCAACCAGAGCGTGCGCTTTGGGGAGAGTATCGCGAAAGATGGCAACGAGATTTTTTTGTTCTTCTAAGATCAAATAAAAAAGCAGATTTCGCTATTCGGTTTGAGTTGTTGATGGATAGTCGAGAGGATTATTACGGGGCGGAATTTAGCAAAGTTTTTGAATCAAACCTCGATTTAAATCGCGAGGTAGCGGCTTACCTTTTGTCAAATTTGACTGAAAAACAGACCAATAAATTTAACAAGACACTATCTGATCTGAGTAAATCTTTTAGGGAGCTAGCAAAAGGGAAATAGATCAGGCCCCGAACTTTTGTTCTATAGGTTACATTAAGCGAGATTTGACTTTGCCTTTTAAGGATTGTTTTACATGCAAATAGACCTTGCAACAGCCTGGGAGGAGGTTGCCGATCTTTTCCCGAATAGAAATGCCATCAACTGCGATGGTCGGTCTTTAGATTGGCGAGAATTCGAGAGTAGAGCGAGCCAACTCGCTACTCTATTGACTACAAACGGTTTGGGCAAAAACTCGAAGGTAGGGTTGTACCTTCACAACTGTAATGAGTATGTAGAGGCTACCTTTGCAGCTTTTAAAATCGAGGCTTCCCCGGTTAATTTAAATTATCGCTACAAGTCAGATGATTTGGTTTACCTGCTCGATAATGCAGATGTAGAAGCGATTTTTTTTCAATCTTGCTACGCGATGCGCATATGGGAAATTAGAGATCGGCTCCCTAAAATTAAACTGTTTGTACAGGTAGATGATGGAACTGAAGGCCTTCTCAAAGGAGCGACGGACTACGAACGCGCTCTTCGGTCATTAGAGCCCGCTGTCAGAACACAAAGAGATTTTTCCAGTAACTACCTTTTTTATACTGCGGGAACGACAGGTTTACCTAAAGGGGTAGTCCATGAAGTAGGAGCCTTTTCTAGCTATTTTCTTGGACAGGTAGCTTTGAGATACGGGCTAGAGGCCCCGACTCAAATCGAAGACTATCGAGCTTTATTGACAGAAATTAATGGATCAGTAGTGGCCTTGCCTGCCTGTCCATTGATTCACGAGACCGGTAGTTGGCTGGGGTGTTTTTTGCCAATGCTGAGCGGCGGTAGCATCGTCATGAGCTCGAGCCGTGGGTTTAATCCTGATGTTTGCTTAAATTTGGTCGAACAATATCGAGTGACGGATCTGGTTTTCATTGGTGATGCCTTTGCAAAACCTATTCTTGAGTCTCTGGATTTTGCACTGAAGCGAGATGATCCCTACGATTTGAGCAGCTTAACGCAAATCGTTTCGAGCGGTGTGACTTGGAGTCCAGATGTGAAGCGTTCGTTATTGAGTCATTGTGATGTAATTATGACTGACAATGTCATCGCAGTTGAAGGAGTCTTGGGTAGCTCAACTAGTACGCGAGAGACTTTGGGTTCTAATTTGGATTTAGCTAAATTTAATTTAGTAGAGGGTGCTGTACTTCTCTCTGAAAGTGGGGAGGTCTTGGGGTCAGATGAGGGAGTAGTAGGACGAGTTGCCACTGACACCCTGGTGCCGATCAGATATTGGAAGGACCAAGAAAAATCTGAGAAGACGTTTTTGGAGATTGCCGGAGTTAGCCTCTCAGCATCTGGTGATCACGTATCAGTTAGCGATGACGGGAGCTTCTTTCTGTTGGGTCGTGACGAGGTAAGCATCAACATAGCGAATGAGAGAGTGTTTCCGGGGGAAATAGAAGAAGTAATAAAAGGGTATAAAGGTGTTGTCGATTGTACTGTCGTCGGTATATCTGATAGCGAAGATCTCGAAAAAATTGTTGCCCTGATTGCGTATGAGGAAGAATCGAACATCGATGAATCTACAATCCAAGAGTTTGTGAAGGAACAGTTAGCTAGTATTAAAGTACCGGACAGAATGCTAAAAGTGGTTGAGGTTCGTAGAAGTCCAGCTGGTACTGGTGATTACAGATGGGCCAAAGAGACGGCTATGAAGCGAATTCAACAATAGTATCGTTTGTAGGTCTGAGTCTTGTGTATGGAAGTTACGGCTGAGCAGCGCGGTATTTCATTTTTATTTCCAGGGCAGTCACTTAGTCGCTGGCGCTGGCTTCTTTCCTTCGAGATAAGGCACCACCGGCCTTAATAAAAAAGGGTCCAATACATGCCAAGAGCATAATCCCTGCAAGGACCAGAAAGGCCAGCTGATAAGAACCTGTAATATCTTTGATATAGCCGGCCATTGGTGACGCTGCTAAAACGATCGGAGCTTCGATGTACTTAAGGACTCCTGATGCCGTAGCGTAAGTGTTGCTTCCAAGTGAGGTAGATAAGCTAAAGGTTCGAAGCGGCGACATCCCAGAATAGCCGAACCCATAAAGAGACGCGGCCAATAATGCGATCTTTAGGTCATAAGCTTGAGAAAAAAGCAAAAGTCCGGCTACTTGGCTGATCAAAGCCAACCAAATCGTTATTCGGCTTCCCGCATAATCTGACAACCATCCTATGATAGGTTTTCCAACTGCAGAGAATAAAGCGGTTACCGAAAGTACCAGCGCCGCGTTCAAACCCATGTCTTTGATGTGGCTGAACATATGGAGCATGGTCGCGTTAAATACGGCAGACATGGAGCCGAATATGAGTCCGATGCTCCAGAACGCAGGACTTTTTAGCATTTGCTTTATAGACCAGGGGGCTTTATCTGCTTCATCGTTGAACTTTGCTTCCTGATTCGAGAGATTTTGGACGTAGGCAAGACCGTCTCTGACTTCTCCTATTTCCTCCGGTTTGTCTTTCATGAAAAAAAAGACCACAGGGAACAAGGTGATTGCTGTTGAAGCCGCGAAAATGCCATAGGTCATCTGCCAGCCGAAATTTTCTATTAGTTCGGGCACAAACTGCGGCATGACGATCCCGGACAACGACGCGCCAAGCACTCCCAGTGCTATGGCTCGGCCTCGCCAGTGATCGAACCAGTTAATGATGCTTCGATGCCAGGCAAGCCCCCCCATACAAGCCATCCCCAACCCCATTCCAATAGTGGTTACTAGATAGAATTGAAGAATTGTTTCTACCTGGGAAAGTAGTAAGTAGGAGCAGGTTACGATCGCCACACCGCACATCAAAACTTTTTTGGGCGATGAGCGGTCCAGTAGGCGACCAATAAAAGGAGCCATCAGGGTACCCATCACAAAAGCTGAGGAAAAAGCAAAAGAGATCTCGGTCCGGTCACCATTTGCTATCGCGATGGAAAGATCGTCTAGGAAAATTCCCCTAGAGTAAGAATAAAATCCCGTACCTAGAAATCCTAGAGTTGCGCTGACCGCAACGATGACCCAACCGTAAAAAAATGTTGTCTTGATGTCCTCGTCCCCGCTCCTCAGTTTCACTGGACTCTAAGACCGAAAACGAATGGATCTGTTTGGCCTTGCCAAAAGATAATACACTACTGCTGCTGTATTTTTTGGAAAGGGAATGATCAACTTATATACCTCCTCGACTCCGAATGGCCATAAGGCTTCTGTTACGTTAGAAGAACTAGGCCTTCCCTATGAGACCTTTGCCATAGACTTGGGAAATGAAGACCAAAAAAAAGATTGGTATCTGAATATCTGTCCCAACGGAAGGATCCCCGCGATTGTTGATAAGGAAGAAAATGATCTGGCCATATTTGAAAGTGGCGCCATTATGATTTACCTGGCTGAAAAGGCCGATAAATTGTTGCCTAATGATCGGGCTGGGCGAGCGGAGGTTCTGCAGTGGCTAATGTTTCAGATGGGAGGAGTGGGTCCCATGATGGGGCAGGCAAATGTATTTTATCGATATTTTCCTGAAAAAATTCAGCCTGCGATCGATCGTTATCAGAATGAATGCCGACGGTTGTTTGAGGTGTTGGATCGGCGGCTTGCCCATAGTGAGTGGCTCGCTAAAGATTATTCAATTGCTGACATTGCTAATTGGTGCTGGGTTAGGAGTTACACTTGGTCAGGGATCGAAGTGAGCGACTTAATACACCTAAAGCGATGGCGAGACGCGATAAGAGAGAGGCCAGCCAGCCAGAGAGGAATTGCTGTTCCCAATAGAGTCGGGACGGTATTGGCCGATGAGTCGGCGACTAAAGAGTTTTCTGAGAACGCTCAGAGGAACGTACAAACCTGAAATCGAACTTTCTCAGTTGCGAGAAAGCTTATCCCTACTAAGAATTTGTTAATATAGATTACCGCCCACTTGTTTTTGGAGTACTAATAATGGCAATGCAACATACACCCCTATTGATGGCCAATATTCTCGATCGGGGAGCCAAAGTGGCTCCGAACGAGGAGATCGTAACTGCGACAGCCGACGGTGTCAGAAAGCAATCTTATCTGGAAACGAGGAATCGCTCGCACCAATTAGCCCATGCTTTGAGAGATAGTGGTATAGAAGTAGGCGATCGGATAGGTACCTTTATGTGGAATGGCTCCAGGCATCTGGAGGCATATCATGCTTGTGCCGGGATGGGAGCCGTTTTACACACGCTGAATATTCGATTATCCGATAGGGACTTGGAATACATTATCGGACACGCTCAGGACAAGGCGATTATTGTTGATGCAGATGCCTTGCCTCTTCTAGAGCAGTTGAAGGGCAGAATGCCAAGCGTTGAACGGGTTATTGTTGCTACTGAGGAGGGTTTTGAGGGTTGGGACACGGGACTGCCTTCCCCTGTTGATTACGAAGAATTTATTTCTGGAAAACCGACTGAGTATAATTGGCCGATCTTGGATGAAAACTCGCCACTTGGGTTGTGTTACACGAGCGGTACCACTGGCAATCCGAAAGGTGTGGAATATGAGCACCGATCGCAGTACTTGCATACGATGGCGATGTGTATGACAGACTCGATGGGTCTATCAGCTACTGATACCGTGTGTGGAATCGTCCCAATGTTTCATGCTATGGGTTGGGGAATCCCTTGGGCGGCTCTGATGTTGGGTTGTAAGCAAGTGCTACCCCATAGGTTCATGGACCCTGCAAGACTTCTTCAGCTAATGGTAGATGAAGGTGTCACTTTATCAGCGGGCGTGCCTACAATCTGGCAGGGGGTGAAAGGTCTTTATGAAGCTAATCCGAGTGGATACGACCTGTCGAATTTGTCGAGATTAACCTGTGGAGGCAGTGCTCCTCCGCCCTCTTTAATTCGATGGTATTGGGATCAGCTGGGCGTCGAGATGATTCAGGGGTGGGGCATGACCGAAACGTCTCCGCTTGCAACCCTTTCGAGGAAGGTGATGAAACGCTCTCAATTGGGATTAGACGAAGATCAATTGTTTGAAAATGTTGCAAAAGCGGGGCAACTGATGCCGGGCTTAGAACTTGATATCTTTGATGAGAATTTTGAAAAGGTTCCTCACGATGGGGAAACGGTTGGGGAAATATTGATTCGTGGTCCTTGGATTTGTTCCGAATACTACAATGACCCTCAACCCGAAAAATTCCATGATGGATGGTTAATAACTGGGGATGTAGGAAAAATTGATCCAGAGGAGTACTTGATTATAAGTGACCGCTCTAAGGATCTTGTCAAAACCGGCGGCGAATGGATTTCTTCAGTTGATTTGGAAAATCATATTGTCTCGTTGAAGGGAGTTGCTCAGGCTTGCGTTGTCGCCCAACCTCACCCCAAATGGGATGAGAGACCAGTAGCCCTGATTGTCTTGGAAGCCGGGAAAGAGGTGTCAAAAGAAGAAGTCATTACTCATTGCTCAAAGGCTTTTGCCAAGTGGCAATTACCTGATGATGTGTTGTATATCGATGAAATTCCCCTCACATCAACTGGTAAAATGGATAAGAAAATTGTCAGGGCCGACTTAGATGCTAAAGGCTATGTGTTGCCCGATCTGCAACAAAAGGCTTAGTTGGATTGAACGATGGAACAGCAACCGCTCCGGTCTCTAGACAAATAGTATTGAGGTGAATATGGAATTTGATAATAGGATTACTCGCTTATTAGGAATCGAAGTCCCCGTGGTACAAGCTCCGATGGGATGGATTGCTCGGTCACAGTTAGCTTCGTCCGTTTCTAACGCGGGCGCTCTTGGAATTATTGAGACGTCTTCAGGAGAACTGGACAACATACGTGAAGAAATCATTAAGATGCGGGATCTTACTGATAAGCCTTTTGGCGTAAACATCGCTCAGGCCTTTGTCCGCGATCCGAACATTGTTCAATTTGTCATTGATCAAGGGGTAAAGTTTGTGACGACGTCTGCCGGGAATCCCGAGCGGTTCACTGATGAGTTAAAAAGTGCGGGCTTAACGGTATTCCATGTCGTGCCAAGTCTTAGCGCGGCGTTGAAGGCAGTTGAGTGCGGCGTAGATGGGCTTGTTGTTGAGGGAGGCGAAGGCGGTGGGTTCAAAAATCCGCGGGATGTTTCAACTATGGTATTGCTTCCCTTGGTTCGATCTCAGGTTGATGTTCCAATCATCGCGGCGGGTGGTTTTATTGATGGAGCGACGATGGCGGCGGCTTTTGCGCTGGGCGCAGAGGCTGTGCAAATGGGCACTCGGATGGTGTCCTCTCTAGAATCTCCGGTCCACGAAAATTGGAAGAATTCGATAGTAAATGCGGCTGAAACGGATACGGTGTTTCTCAATAGAGCGCATTCTCCTGCTCTGAGAGCGTTGAGAACAGAAAAAACAAGCCGCTTGGAGTTCGAAACTGAAACAAATGCGATGACCGAATTTGGCACGGCATTGGACCTTTATTTTGGTGGAGACATGGAAGCGAGCATCGCGTTAACTGGTCAGGTTTGCGGGAGAATAGACACTGTGAGGCCGGTAGCGGAAATAATAGCGGAGGTACGCCACGAGTTCTTTCAGGTCATCGGAGAACTTTCAGAACAATATCGTTAACCTCGATTAAACCCCAGTGCTCGGCCCATGACGTGATCGTTGATCTTGTTGTTTTCGAACACCAGATTGCCGTTGACCCATGTATGAGAAATCTGGTGAGAGAACCTGTGTCCCGCAAAAGGACTCCAAGCGCACTTACTAAGAACCTCTTGTAATCCTGTCTCGTCATTACTCTTAACAAGTGTTAAATCAGCAAAGTAGCCTTCTCTAATAAATCCACGCTCAGCAACTTGGAAAAGGACAGCAGGTGCATGTGCAGTCTTTTGTACGATTTTTTCAACTGACATAGATCCATTTGTGTACCAGTCGAACAACGAAACAAGTGCGTGTTGCACTAGTGGCAGGCCCGCCGGCGCTTTCAAATAGGGACGAGACTTTTCTTCGCTTGTATGAGGGGCGTGATCGGTTGCTATCACGTCGATGACGTCAGTCAACACGGCATTTTTCAAACTCTCTCTGTCAGTTGTCTTCTTTATAGCTGGATTGCACTTGATTAAAGCACCTTTTTCAGCGTAATCAGATTCAGAGAAAAACAGATGGTGTACACAAGCTTCTGCCGTAATCTGTTTATTTTCTAAGGGACCTTGCTCAAATAACTCTAGTTCTTTTTCTGTAGTCAAATGTAATACATGCAATTTGGTGCCATATTTTTTTGCGAGGGAAACAGCTAACGAACTCGATTTGTAGCATGCCTCTTCCGATCGTATGTTTGGGTGTTCACTGAACGGAATGTCCTCACCCCATTTTTTTTCTGCGGCGCTTTCGGCGGCTAAAATAGTCGGAGTATCCTCGCAGTGTGTCGCGACCAGAAGCGATGTTGAGGAGAAAATTCCTTCTAGAGTCTTTTGGTCATCGACCAGCATGTCGCCTGTGCTGGCTCCCATGAAGATTTTAACTCCACAGGTCAGCTGTGGGTCGACAGATTTGATGTTCTCCAGGTTGTCATTGGTAGCGCCCAAGTAAAAAGCATAGTTGGCAAGAGATTTAGCAGAGGCTCTGTCTCGCTTATCAATCAGTTTTTCTTCGCTAATTGTCAACGGATTACAATTTGGCATCTCCATATAACTCGTGATTCCGCCAGCAACGGCAGCCCGTGATTCAGTCGCGATTTCTGCCTTGTGTTCAAAGCCGGGTTCACGAAAATGTACTTGGTCGTCAATCATGCCGGGTATTAAAAAACCGCCCTCAGCGTCGATGATGATTTCTCCATCCGAGGGAGGTGTGTTTATTCCCTCGATACGATCTCCTTTAATAACAACGTCTCCTTCAATGATGGAGCCCTCGTTGACGATTTTTGCGTTTGTAATTCTTTGCTTCATAGTTTTATTTTTATTTGAGCCTCAAGTTCTACAGGGACTCCGAAGGGGAGTTCCGCCATACCTACAGCCGATCGCGTATGCGAGCCAACCTCCGGACCAAATACTTCCAGTATTAAATCTGATGCACCGTTTATCACTGGTGGAATCGCGTTAAATCCCGAAGCGACGTTGACCATGCCAAATAGATGCAACCAGGAAGCTACTCTATCCAGTCCACCAAGAGTTTGCTTAATAGTCGCCAATAGCCCTAGAGCTGCTTGTCTGGCTATTTGATAAGCTTCTTCAGGACTAATCTCGTCGCCTACTTTGCCCAAAGGTTTTGCAACGTTACCGTTCTGGTCTGTCGGTACGTGCCCAGCTAGAAACATAGTGGTGCCGTCAATTTTTGCAAGTTGAAACGGCAGTTTTGCTGTATTCATTGGACTTGGAAGGTCTATAGATAACTCAATAAGCCGATCATCAATACTCATCATGTGCTTCCGAAATGTTATTTGGCCTTAAGGCAATGCTCTCGATCATTTAGGTTCTCGCGGGCTGCCTCGTTCGGTTATGATAACGTCATTTCACCCATCGAGTCAGTACTGGTTGTAGAATTATCAGATGAGGCGGCGATCTAAGCGAGGAAGGTCAGATTTATGTTTAGAAGATTGAAAGACTGCCACAACACGAATGATTTTAGATTATTAGCGAAGCAAAGACTCCCTTCACCGATTTATCATTACATAGATGGAGCGGCAGATGACGAAGTCACTCTTCAACAGAATACTGAAGCTTACGAACGTTGTGACTTGGTTCCAAATGTTCTGAGGGGCGTAGAAGAGATTGATATGAGTCTCACTTTGATGGGTAAGAAGATTTCGATGCCTTTGTTTTTCTCGCCGACTGCCCTCCAGAGGCTTTTTCACTATCAGGGCGAAAGAGCAGTGGGGAAAGTAGCGGAAGAGTTTGGAACTTTTTTTGGTATTTCTTCCTTGGCTACCGTCAGTATTGAAGAGATAGCAGCGAATTATCAATGCCCAAAGATTTTTCAACTCTACGTACACAAGGATCAAGGGTTAAACAACAGCATGATCGAAAAGTGTAAGGAGCATGATTTTGATGCGATTACTCTAACGGTCGATACGATAGTTGGTGGGAACAGGGAGAGAGATTTAAGAACGGGATTCACATCCCCTCCCAAACTAACCCCTTCGAGTTTCCTTAGTTTTGCCACGCATCCAAAATGGGCGTTGAATTACCTCTTTCGCGAGAAGTTCGAGTTGCCTCAGTTGCAGGATTTTGTAGATCAAGGAACGAATATCACTGTCTCAGTGGGAGATTATTTCAGCACGATGCTTGATCAGAGCATGAATTGGAAAACGGTAGAAGATATAAACAATAAGTGGGGTAAGCATCTCTGCCTAAAAGGAATTATGTCCGTGGCAGATGCAAAACGCGCTGTCGATGTGGGTGCAACTGCTATCGCGGTGTCCAACCATGGAGGGAGACAGCTGGATGGTTCCCGGGCTCCCTTTGATCAGCTTGCCGAGATTGTTGATGCGGTGGGCGACAAGGTTGATGTGATTTGTGATGGAGGGATACGTCGAGGTACTCATGTGTTAAAGGCCCTGTCTGTAGGGGCGAAGGCTTGCTCAGGAGGTAGAATGTATCTGTACGCGCTGGCCGCTGCAGGCGAGGAGGGTGTGTCTCGAGCGATGGGCTTAATGCGAGAGGAACTGATTCGTGGTATGAAGTTAATGGGATGTCGGACTTTAGAAGAGTTGGGAAGGCATAACTTGAGATTCCGGTAGGAATCTCATTTCAGCCAAGCATCTGAAACTATCCAAGGCTTTAAGGACAGGGAAAGTATTCTGATTTCCGGTGAGAAGGATAGATTACGGGGTTAGTTGGTTTAACGAGGAGGGAAAGTGTAATGAGTGCCAATGAAGAATCGGCGTCCGCGAGGGATTATGGATTCCTGTTATTTCTAACATTATTAAACGTAATGAATTTTGTTGACCGCCAGTTGTTGGCTAGTTTTGGCAATTGGATTAAACCCGATCTGCAGCTTTCTAATACCGAATTCGGGATTTTGACGGGACTAGCCTTCCTCTTGTTTTACTCAGTCGGCGGCCTTTTTATGGGCGCTCTCGCAGATAGATATAATAGAACGCGTTTAATTGCGATTGGCCTAGCGTTTTGGAGCATCCTTACTGCTTTGTCGGGTGCGGCCAGAGGGTTTGTGAGCATGCTGATTCCGAGGATGCTGATAGGAGTCGGTGAGTCCATGATGACGCCGACAGCAATGTCCTTATTGTCCGATCGGTTCCCCGCTCGCCAATTAGGTTTTGCTTCTGGCTTTTACTATATGGGGGTCCCCGTGGGAGTCGCGGCCAGTTTGTTTGTTGTCGCCTATTTAGAGCCGCTGCTGGGATGGAGAGGTTGTTTTTACCTGTTAGGCGGCATTGGCGTCTTTTTGGCTTTGATTATCGTTTTATTTTTG
>CAJWGQ010000003.1 GCA_913041025.1 uncultured Gammaproteobacteria bacterium
TACCGATGACGCTCTGGGCGCCCGCCTCAAGCATTCGCCATCCAAAGTACCCGTTGCCACAACCAACGTCTAAAACTGAGGCGCCTTCCAGGGCCTGTCTTATTGCTTTGCTGCTCATTACTCTTGACCACTTCCGGTCCGAGCGCCACTCGGTGTCCACCAACACGTTGGCAAACCTGAACGGGCCTTTACGCCAAGGAAGGAGTCCTTTCAGTCCATCGATGAGACTTTGCTCGTCCTTGGCTTCTCCTTCTATGGTTACTGTGTCACCAAAAAACACATTCGTGACATTGAGATCTGGCAGACTGTCATATGCGTTGTACCAACGCTCGAAATTCCCATTTTTCTGGCTACTCAACCGCAAAGGGATCAGTTCGACGGGCCAGTCCTTGAGGTGCTTGATATGCTCTGTTGTGTGTAACACGAAGACGCCGAATAAACTGAGTGGTAAATATCGTCTCAGCGTATAGTATTTATAGAGAAGGTTGAAGGGTGTCCATAGGTAAGGGTGAAGATGCGGTGTTTATATTTTAATTTTTTTGTTCTGTTAATGCTTTTTAGCGGCAACAGTTTTGCTGTCTGCGAAAACGGTTCATCTATAGAAAGACTCAGCTGCATGAGGGAAGCTTTTTGTCCAGAAGCTTCAACAGTTGAGGAAAGAACGGCTTGCTATCAGATGATCACGGAAGCGTTAAGAAGTGACAGATTAGCTGACAATCCATCGAGTAGATCGGCTCAAAAAAAGCCCAAAGCTCAGGAAGTGGAGAAGAGTAATTCAGAATCAGAAATTTCCTCAGGACAAGAAGCTGAAGTATTAGCAGGGGAAGAAGAGCAAGAGTCCAGCAATAGTGGGAAAGACCGGAGACAGGAAAAGCGCTCCAGGGATAATGGGGATCAAAGAAAACGATTTGAGCTGTTTGGATGGGCGAAAAGTGACAAAAAGGACGACTATGGACCAGAATGGACAAGAGTTGCATACGTCCGGCGAGAGTCCAGTGGTGCGGAGTTGGTCGTCCTAGAGGACGGTCAAGTCTGGGGTGAAACCAGACGTAATGGATTTGTCACTCTATCAAAAGGTGACTGGGTCAAGATAAGAGGCACTTCGCAGTTAGTCAGGAGAGGTGGCGGCACCACGGAAGTGGAAGCGCTAAATTGTATTAAAGATGACCTTAAAGGCCGGTGCAGAGGTTTGAAAAAGTTTCTCTGATTCAAAGAAGTTTTACTTGCGTAGCAAATAGCTAGCCCAATTAAGGCATCGATACCACTGTGCGATGTCTTTAAAACCAACGGATTTAAAACGCTGAAGGTGATCGGATTCGCTGTCGATCAACATGACCTTTTCCAGAGCAGATCTTTTCTGTTCGATTTCGAGATCCGAGTAACCGTTGATCTTTTTCCAGGCCTCATGAGTCGAAATATACTCAGGGCTATCGATTTTTTCTGACACGATGAGTGTTGCGCCGCTCTCCATTCCCTGAAATATTTTTTCCAGGAACGTGACACGTTGATCTTTAGCTAAGAACTGCAGGATAAAATTGCAGACGACCGCGTTGGCGGAACGAATTGGAACGTTAAGAACATCTTCAAGAACAAAATTGACTCTGGGGTCTTTGATGTTTTTTTTGGCCTGGTTGATCATCTCTTTTGAATTATCTACAGCGATGATTTTAATGTCTTTGTGAGGACATCGATCAAGAATTACTTGGGTAGACGCGCCGAGGGAGCAACCTAGGTCGTAAACTCGCCCATCGGCGGCTAAGTCCTTCGTGACGAGAAGTCCTGATATTGAAATGAGAGTTTCGTATCCTGGAATTGACCGTCCGATCATGTCTGGAAAGACGTCGACTACTGACTGGTCAAAAGCAAAATCCGCGATTTTGGTGTGCCTGTCTTTATATATTTGGTCGCGCATTTACCTTTAACTGTTTTGTCACATAAATTAATTTATTTGTAATAAAGAACAATACAATGATGAATATTAGATTTTGATCATTTAGATCGCGGTAAAGTCTACAGTCTATATTGGGAAGATATGAAAGGCACTAGGCTCAACGATCCAAAATTGTTTTTTAATAGAGAACTCTCTCAACTGGAATTTATCAGACGGGTTTTTGCTCAGGCAGAAGACACGCATGTGTCTTTATTGGAACGTTTGAAATTCCTTTGTATTTCTAGTGAGATTTTGGATGAATTCTTTGAGATTCGTGTTGCTGGGTTGAGACAGCAGGATCTTTACAAAGTCTCAAAAACGGGCCCAGACGGTCTGAAGGCCGAGGAAGTGCTTGCTGTGATATCGGATCAAGCGCATGAACTCATTCAAAAACAATATGATCTACTAAACGGAGAGATCATCCCCGAATTGTCAACGAGCGGCATTGACTTTTTGTCAGAGGGGGACTGGACCGAAAAGCAAAGGCGATGGTTGAGGACTTATTTCAACCGGGAGCTTAAACCAATCATCACGCCGTTGGGGCTCGATCCAGCTCATCCATTTCCAGAGATCCTGAATAAGGCGCTAGCATTTATAGTCACGCTTGAGGGCAAGGATGCGTTTGGTAGAAATGCCGATAAAGCAATTGTGCAAGCCCCGAGGTTTTTGCCAAGAATTATTGAACTGCCTCCCTCGGTCGCGGGGCCAAATCAATTTGTTCTTCTAACTTCGATTATCGCCGCATTTGCTTCTAGCCTGTTCCCTGGAATGAAGGTTAAAGAGAGCTATCAATTTCGGGTGACTCGCAATAGTGATCTTTTCATAGAAGAAGAGGCTGGTGATTTATTGGAAGCTTTGGAGGGAGAGCTCTCATCCAGGAGTTATGGTGACGCCGTTAGACTTGAGATAGCAAGCAATTGCCCGGCGGATTTAGTTATTTTTATGGCTTCTCACTTTGATTTAACGATGCAAGAAGTATATCTCTGTGAAGGCCCAGTCAACCTAACGCGCCTGGCGTCGGTTTATGGTCTTGTAGAGAGAGAGGAGCTCAAGTTTCAAAGTTTAGTTCCTGTGATGCCCGTTATTTTCGAAGAGGAACAGACGGTGTTCGATCAAATCACAGAGAAAGATATTCTGTTGCATTATCCTTTTGATTCCTTCGATTTTTATCTGGCGTTTTTGAAGCAAGCCACAGAGGACCCTAAAGTTGTATCGATACGCCACACACTCTATCGGACCGGCTCAGATAGCACTGTCGTAGATCTGCTGATTACAGCTGCGAAGAAAGGCAAAGAAGTGTTCGTCGTAATTGAGCTGAGAGCCCGGTTTGACGAAGAAGCCAACATTGAAGTCGCATCAAAATTGCAGGAAGCAGGGGTCCAGGTAGTCTACGGGGTTGTTGGTTATAAGACGCATGCAAAGATGTGTATGGTCGTTCGTAAAGAAGGGCGAACTTTGAGGCGTTATGTCCACCTAGGTACTGGAAACTATCACGCGGGAACGTCCCGCTTGTATACGGACTATAGTTACTTTACCAGTGATCGGGATATAGGTGAGGACGTGCATAAACTGTTTCAAAGGATCGCTACGATGAGTAAACAAGCCAAGTTGAAAAAAATTGAGCACGCACCGTTCACCTTGCATCCGAAAGTGCTGAGCTTAATTGAGCGAGAAGCTAGTAATGCCAAGAAAGGCAAACCGGCGGCAATATACGCGAAGATGAATGCTCTGACAGAACCTGAGGTGATCAAAGCTCTATATAGAGCCTCCATTGCCGGGGTCAAAATAGAACTCATTGTTAGAGGCATCTGTTGTTTGAAGCCGGGGGTAAAAGGTGTATCAGATAATATAAGGGTCCGATCGATAGTGGGCCGATTTCTTGAACACACGAGAGTGTTTTGCTTCGAAAACGGGGGTGCTCGAGAAGTGTATCTATCGAGTGCTGACTGGATGGATCGAAACTTTTTTACAAGGGTCGAAATCTTGTTTCCTGTTTTGGGTCAAGGCCTAAAGGAGAGAGTTTTCGCTGAGACTATCGATAACTACCTGAAGGATAACTCTGAATCCTGGATGCTCCAGAAAAACGGTAGATATAACCAGAGACAAGCTAAAAAGAATGTCTATTCAGCGCAAGCTAAGTTGTCAGGATACGAATTAGTCAGTGAGTTTTGACAACTAACTCTACGCCCTCGGATTTCAGGTAATTAGTCTCGTTTTCTAGATCTAGAAGAGTGAGAGGGTGTCCCTCAAGCCACTGTTTGGAGAAGGACAGGGAGATCTCTTTTTTGCGTGCCTCTACTTGTATATGCGGTATCGGTTCATGATTTCTTCCCCTGTGGAGGAGCGCGGCAAGCCTAAGAAGAATCGTCATTTTCAGGAGTTTGGAATTCTTCCTTTTGCCAAAATCGTCTTGAGTAAACTTTCTTCTATGGTTTCTTACAATTCTCGCTAAATCAGACTGATCTGATTTTGAAAATCCAGGCATAACCAGGTTTTCAATAAGGTAACCTCCGTGTTTTTGATAGCCAGCGTGAGAGATGTCCATGCCAATTTCATGTAGTGCTGATGACCAGGACAACAGGTTTTTGTGTGTGGTTTCGGTTAATTCCCAAGTCTTAGCGACTTGAGATAAAAAAGTCATCACAGTATCTCTGACCTGTTCTGATTGTGTTCGATCTATTCTATATCGATCGGCCAGATTGCTTACCGTTAGTTCTCGAGTATCTCGATCGTAACTCCGACCGACCATGTCTTGTAAAAGGCCTTCTCTTAGGGCTCCTTCTGAAACTTCCATTTTATCGATGTTGAGAGCTCTAAAAAGGGCAATCAGAATTGCTAAGCCACCCGGGAAAACGGCTTGCCGATCCTCTGGCACTCCTTCCAATGAGTTCCCGTTATTTGAACTCGCATAGATCAACTTCGCTGCGATTTCGTTCAACGCCTCGAGATCAATGATCGGGTTAGCCATCAGGCAAGAGGCTACCGCAAAGGCGGTGTTAACGGTGCCTGAAGCACCCAAACATCTGTTCCAGGAATGCTTTAGGAACTCATGTTTTACCGGCTCAATTTCTGCCAAGGCTTGATTTATTGCTCTGTCCATCCCTTTTTTTGTGGCTCTGCCTTTGGGGAAGAACTTTTGAGAAAGGGTAATGCAGCCGATGTTCAGACTGTCTAGCGTAGTTGGAGTTAATTTCTCTCCCAAAATAATTTCTGTGCTTCCTCCACCGATATCGACAACCAACGATGGACTCTCCCCATGTTCGTAGTTACTGCAGACTCCCAGATAGATTAGTCTGGCTTCCTCATGACCTGACACGACCTCTATTGGTTTTCCAAGAATTTTCTCAGCGCGTTTTAGAAAACCTTTAGAGTTAGACGCTCGACGGAAGGCGCTGGTCCCTACAGCACGAACATCGTCGGTGTTTAATGCTTGAAGTCTCTCCGAAAATCTCATAAGGCAGGCGAGCGCTCGATCCTCTGCAGCCTTGTTGATTTTTTTGTTTTTTGTCAGTCCCTCTGCTAACCGCACGGTTTCTTTATGGCGGTCCAAGATTTGAATTCTGCCATGATTTTCTTTGGCGATGACTAAGTGAAAACTGTTGGAGCCGAGGTCGAGGGCGCCGAACTGTTTAGCCCTCTTGTTGATCGATATGACTTGACCTAATTCTGGTTCTTGAAGCTCTGCCAAGGTCTCTTCATGTCACTGGAAAGCGAAATTATACAATTTTTTAAGGCTGTTGCATTAAAAAAAAAGGATAGAGAGTCTAGTCGGCTGCTCGTCTCGGGGAGAGAGGAAAGAGAGTATAGTAGAGCTCGCCGACCAGATAGAAAGATATTGCTTTTTGAATATGAACTTCCTATGACAGCCTTGTTAAATTTTTGTTAAGAGAACGCTCTGATACCTATTAACAAGTGTCTTAAGAAAAGGTAGCCCTTGTAACAAATAGTTCATGATCCTGAAACTCGACTGTCATGTTTTATTCATGAATTCATAACATATTTTGAATACTTTGAGAGCTGTTAAAGAGGGTTAAAAAATGAAAACAAAAGCAGTTATTTTTGGTCTTTTCTTGCTGGCTACATTCCCTGGTTTTGCGGCTGAAGGAGAAATAGAAGAGGTTCTAGTGATCGGAACCAGAGCTTCTCTGATGTCTGCAGTCGAAAAACAGGAGATGTCTGACAAGATTATCTCGGTGGTGGATTCAGATGCGCTGGGCGATTTTCCAGACACGACAGCTGCCGAGGCAATAAGAAGGCTATCTGGTATCTCGATAGAAAATGATCAGGGTGAAGGCCGTTACGTCACCATAAGAGGCCTGTCATCTGATTTGAACGCTATTGCGATTAATGGGACGTCGGTGATGTCCCCCGAAAGCGATCGCTCCACCTTATTGGATGGACTGCCTACAGAGCTCTTAGATTCCATCACAGTATTTAAGTCTTTGACCCCAGACCAAGATGCCGATGCGATTGGCGGTAGGATCGAATTCAAGACAAAAAATCCAACCGACTTAAACGATACTCTTTTCAAGATTAAGCTCGACACGCAATATAATGAACAAGCAGAGTCCGGTGATAATGCACGAATAGCAGTGACCTATGGAGATAAATTTTCCGAAACTGCCGGGCATGTTTTGGCATTCACCTACTCGAGCAAAGACATCATAACTTACAATAATGAAACTGGTTTTGGGTGGGACTCTGATGGGCTGATGGATGACGATTACGAGGTCAGATATTACGATTTAACTCGAGAGCGGCTCGGTTTCACTTATGATGTTGACTCCTTGGTTGGCGATTCATCGAGGGTGTTTTTCAGCGCATTTTGGAATGAGTACACGGATGACGAGCTACGTTGGAAGGACGAGTATGGCTACCTTGATGATAGAGGAGAAGTAGAATCTGAAACCAGCATGACGCTTAGCCGCATTAAGAAAGATAACGAAACACGAGTGCGGGAAGAAGTGAGGACCATTCAGGCCTACTCTGCTGGATTTGATACTGATTTCGGAGGATGGCAAACAACCGGTAAAGTTAGCTACTCCTATGCGGAAGAAGATGATTCTGATAACTCGGATGTAACTTTTCGTTTTAAAGAAAAGGATGACGACACCATTGATGGGCGGATGGAATGGTCTAATCCTAAAAAGCCAACCTACACACCTTTAATCGAAAAGATGATGGATCCTGAGGAGTTGGAATTTGATGAGGTTGAATTTGAGCGCTCGACAATAGAAGACAGCGAGGTTGCTCTAAATTACGACATGTTCAAGGAAACTGATTTTGGTTCCATGAAATTTGGTTTGAAGTGGCGAAGCAGAGAAAAAGATCGCGACGCGAATAAAGACTTTTATTCCTTTGGCGGCAAAACGTTGGCGGACTACAACCCAACTACCTTTACATACTTTGGACAGGTGTCGAGTCCCATGGCCAACCCGGACATGGTTTATGACTTGCTTAACCAAGTAAACCAAATGGAGCTGGAAGGACAAGAGACTTACCACGAAGACTTTGTGACTGAAGAGGATGTCTTTGCGATTTACGGAATGGGTACTTTTAGCTTGAGCGATAACGTGAAAGTGGTCGCGGGAATGCGATTCGAAGATACCTCTTGGGAAAGTTCTGCATTTGATCAAGATGGGGTAGCTACCGACGCCAATAAAGATTACGACTTCTGGGCGCCATCGGTGAACCTTACCTGGGCTCTTACCGATAATTGGGTAATGCGCGGAGCAATAACAAGAACGCTAACTAGACCCGGTTTTTCCTCCACAGCGCCAATGCTGGAGCTAGATATCGACGGTGAGGACATTTCAGGCAAATATGGTAACCCCGACCTGGAGCCCTATGAGTCGACTAACTTTGACATCTCCTTTGAGTATTACACGGACACTATGACTTTCTTTAGTGTTGGCGCCTTCCACAAAGACGTTGATAACGCGATTTACAAGATCGCAGCAGAGAGCGGGACGATTCGGGGCGTCGAAGTTAACGATGGCTTGGTTACCTGGATTAACGCAGAGGAGTCGACCATCACAGGTTTTGAGATTAACGGGCAGTATGGCCTAGAGTCTGGCCTGTTTGTGGCGGCAAACTTCACTGCGATTCCAGAGGCTGATAGTACTTTTAAGTTTGACGGAGAGAACACGTTTACTACCCCTTTTCGTAAAATGGCCGATCAAAACGCGAACTTAAGCTTGGGTTACGATAAAGGCAAATGGGATGTTCGCTTGGCGATGAGCTATCGCAGCGAATATCTTGATTACTTGGCTGATGATGAAGATGACATGGATAAAGTGTCTGCCGATAATTCGCGCTTTGTTGATTCCCATGTGCAATGGGATTTGACTGCCAAGTACAAGGCAACCAGTAATCTAACAGCGAAGTTTGAGGTGATTAATATCAATGACAGACCTGAGTATTACTACTGGGGTAGAAAGAGCCGTCTATCGCAATACGACGAATACGGAACGTCTTACTCAATTGGACTGACTTATTCTCTATAGGATTAATTTTGTGAGACTGCTCACTATAAAAAAAGTGAAATCCATTTTGTTTACCTTTCTCTTTTTGGCCCTTCTCGGCTGTGCGCCAGCAGGGACGATTATGGAGGTCGTTCCTGTCAGCGAAACAGAACCGGTATTGGATGACGACGATGCGGCGGATGATAGCGTCGTTTTGTCATCGATGGACGGGCAACGAGTCTGGATCGTTGGAACAAACAAGAGGAGGGGGCTTGTTTGGTACGATATTCAGGGAAAGGAACTCGGTCGTTTGGAGGTGGGCCGCCTCAACAACGTTGATGCGGTCAGAATTGGCGACACAAATCGGTTTAATTTGGCTGCGGGAAATAGGACTGATCTTACTATCGATTTGTTTGAAGCGGATTTGGATGAGGGCTTGATTAAACCCTCTGGTCAAATCACCTTGTCCTTAGATGATGCTTATGGCCTTTGCGCCTTGGACAGCACGATAGCGATTGGAGATAAAAGCGGCAATGTACAACTTTGGAGTTGGGCTGAACAATCAATTATTCGCGAGATTGAATTCGAATCTTCCACCGAGGGCTGCGTCTTCGACTCGCAAAATAATCACCTTTTTGTTGGAGAGGAAGAGAAGGGGATATGGAGAGTGGAGCTTTCTTCTGGAGAAAAGTTTCTATTTGATGATATTGACTTAGGAAATTTGAGCGCCGATGTTGAAGGGTTAGATATTTATGAGTCGGAAGATCGGCGTGTTCTGTTGGCTTCAAGTCAAGGAGACGACACTTTTGTAGCTTATGATATTGAAGCTGGAAAAGTCCTATCGAAATTTCATGTTGGTGAGTCCTTGGACGGCAAAACTGATGAAGTGACCCACACCGATGGAATTTCGATTCTGTCGAAGGCTGTCGGTAATTTTCCTGAGGGCCTTTTGGTTGTTCAGGATGACGATAACGTGGACCAAGACGGACAACAGATGAATCAGAATTTTAAAGTTGTAGATTGGCGTTCCGTAGCACGTTTGATTCAGAATTGAGCTGAAATCTGCTCGCGATAAGGAAGAGGACAATCAAGCGCAGAGCAGATTCCCTGCAGTAGTACCCGCTCTTCAAGAGTTACTGTCTTGTCGGACTGAATGCATAGATATGAGGCATCTATTAATTGTTTTTTTGCGCCAGGGGAGAGTTCCCGAATAGTTTCTATCAACGAATTTAGCTGACGAAAGTCGAAGTAATCTATGTATTTAAAAGCCAGGTCGAGATTAATCGATCGGGCTGCTGACTCATAAGATTTTCGACACCGTTCTTCTGAACTGTCTGAGTGACTGGCTAGGATAGAGAGCAACTCGGCAATCTCTTTCTTAATCCTTAGGAGGTTTTTTATCCTCCCGCGCGCGGGTTTTATGTTTTCGAATTCACTATAGAGTGATTGGGTTAAGACTCTGTGCAGGGTCCATTCGAACAGATCGACTTTTCCATCAGACACAATAATTTCGTTAATGTTTGAACTGAAAATTCGGTACTGTGCCTTTGACAGTTGTTTGAGCGTTGGCACTGTCATGAGTGCCAGGTTGAACCGATCTGACGGGTTAGTCTCGTTGACACTATCAAGTAGTTTGTTGAGACATTCAGGGACTCCTTTTTCGGCTTTTTGAGCAAGAAATAGAAGCTGTTTTTGCCGCAAGGTTTCATCTTTTGAGAGCAAGAGAGCATAAATTAGCGCCCGAGCTTCAAACACATTATAAGTGCTTGTTGCTATCTGGCCGGGTAAGTCAGTGAGGAACTGGTTTGCCTTGTCGAGACTCGCTTCATTGATCTGTCCGATTTGATCGCTGAAGTTGGAGACTAGGTTGCTGGATTTCGCGCTCTTGGAGAAACTGTTGGCTTGAGTTTCTTGGCCACTTGATTTCAGTGTTTCAACGAATTTCCCATTCCAATTTGGGTCAATGGCTAGGATTCTTTTTTCTAGTGGCGGATGCGTGGCCAATAAGCCAGAGCTGAACTTCGGTAAAATGGATCCAAAGAACATATGGCTCGCTTGTTCGGCATTTTTCTGGCGTAGGTGCGATTGTTCAGCATGGCCTCCTATCTTTTTTAGGGCGTTAGCGATACCACTTTGCAGTCTCGTGAACTGGACGGCTGATGCGTCGGCAAGGTATTCCCTTTGCCGGCTGACCGATGCCTTAATCAGATTGCCAAAAAAGAGCCCTCCAAAACCAATCACCACAAGACCCAGTCCCAAGGCGAGCAACGGCATTGCGTTCTTTCTTTGAAATGCGGCGCCCCGTAACAGGCTGTAACCAATTATTCCTATAAAGACGATGCCGTGGAGAATCGCTATCAGGCGCAAATTCAGGCTCATGTCTCCGTTCAATATATGACTGAATTCGTGAGCAACGACGCCTTGAAGCTCTGATCGGTTTAACAGGTCCAGAGTGCCTTGATTGATTCCTATGACTGCATCTCGCTGGGTCAGGCCAGCCGCGAAGGCATTGATGCTTTGTTCTGGAATGAGATAAACAGGAGGCGCGGGCATGCCCGCTGCAAGGGCCATCTCCTGGACAATGTTGAGTAATTGCCGGTGTTGTCTGTTTTGTGTATCGCTCGGGATTAATCTTCCGCCCAGCATTTCCGCTATCACACGACCTCCTCCTTTAAGCGAGAGGTACTTATAGGTAATGGCAATAATTATTACGCCAAGGACGACCAGAGAGATCTCGATTGGAGAAAGAGCGATGCCCATATCCGTATTGGCGGCAAGTAAGAAGTTGACCAGCACATTAGTCAGGGTGATCAAAATAATAACTGCGCAAATGAACAGAAAGACTAAGAGAGCGGTGTTTCGTTTGGCTTTTTCCTGTGCCTGGAAAAAATTCACGGCTGCCTATAAAAGAAAAGTCAGTTGAACGAGATTGAGGGCGCCGCCTGGATGGCCTCTGAATCCGCGAATTCCAGGAGTTCCGCATCTATCCCATGACTGAAAAAACCGGCAAATATGACGGGAGGGAAAGACTGACGGTAGGTGTTGTATTCGGTCACCTGGTCGTTGTAGCCCTGACGAGCAAAGGCAACCTTATTTTCCGTTGATGTAAGCTCTTCCGTGAGTTGCATCATGTTTTGATTTGCTTTCAGGTCTGGATAGGCTTCCATGACGACATTGAGTCGGCCTAAGGCATTACCAAGAATGCCCTCGGCGCTGGAGAGTTCTTTGATGGCATTCGGATCACTAGGATTGTCTGCAGCTGATTGAAGGCCATTCATCGCCTGGTTTCTGGCTTGTATTACAGACTCTAGGGTTTCTTTTTCGTGTGACAGATAGCCTTTAGCGGTCTCTACTAGATTAGGTATCAAATCGTAGCGGCGCTTTAACTGGATCTCGATTTGAGAAAATCCGTTCTCATAACGATTTTTTAGGGCCACCAGCTGATTGTAGATCGAAGCAATCCAAAACCCCAATAGAGCGATAACTGCTATGACGATTATCCATTCCATATTAAATACCTAGTAACCTTACTACCTTATATTTGCTTCTTGGGCCGAAAACTCACTTCTTTTAAGAATCTCAGTAAGTTTTCGATCTGCTTGCCAGGGCATAGCGATTCAGTCGGGTAGTCCAAGCACGCGTTTTGATATCACGTTTAATTGAACTTCGCTGGTACCTCCCTCAATTGAGTTCGCCTTAGATCGCAACCACTGTCTGGTCGTTCCGATTTCTTTCTCGGAGAAAGTAGTGCCGGTCCATCCCACTGATTGAGTTCCCATCATTTCGAGCATTCTTTCGTATTTTCTTTTGTTTTGTTCAGTGCCGTAGTATTTGAAAATAGATGCGAGATTGCCGTCTGGATTGCCTGCCTTGGCTTCCTCGCCCGCCCTAGACATGGTCAACTGGAAGGCTTTGTCGTTCATACGATGGTTTGTTACATCGGTGCGAACGAAAGGATCGGAGATTCTGCCGTTCTCCACACCAATATAGTCTTTGGCGACGTCTTCGAGTCTTGTTCCGGTGCCTCCCGCGGCGCTGTTTCCGCCGATACCCGATATCATTTGTCTTTCGTGTTGGAGTAGCCTCTTCGCGATGGTCCATCCTTTATTGAGTTCGCCGATAAGGTGAGCTTTGGGGACTTTGACATTGTCGAAAAACGTCTGACAAAAAGGCGAGGACCCGCTGACGAGTTTAATTGGCGATGTGGTCACTCCTTCGCTCTCCATATCGAAAAGCAAAAAACTGATGCCATCATGTTTCGCGGCCTCTCCGTCGGTGCGAACTAAGCAAAAAATCCAATCTGCCTCGTCTGCGTATGAAGTCCATATCTTGGAGCCGTTAACCAGATAGTAGTCTCCCTGGTCCTCAGCTTTGGTTTGAAGACCGGCCAGGTCTGAGCCAGAACCGGGCTCTGAATAGCCTTGGCACCAGCGGATTTCACCTCTGGCGATTTGGGGTAAGTAATGTAGTTTTTGCTCTTCGCTGGCAAATTCGAGCAGTGCAGGTCCTAGCATCCATATGCCAAAACTCTGCAAAGGCGAACGCGCTCTTATGCGCCCCATCTCTTGCATAAGCACTTTGTCTTCGTCAGCTGAAAGGCCTCCGCCGCCATATTCTTGTGGCCACCGTGGAACGGTCCAGCCTTTTTCGGCCATACGCTCCATCCAGATTTTAGAATCTGGGTTGACCCATGCTTGTTTTCTGCCCCCCCAAATAACTTCTTCTTCAGGCGTTGGCGTACGCATCGATTGAGGGCAGTTGTCTTCGAGCCAGCTTCGGGTTTCTTTTCTAAATTCTTCTAGATTGGACATAATTACTCGTCTGCATCATTACTGTACTGTCGCGTATTTTAAACAAACCGAGCTGAGCAAACTAGAACAATAAGCTATAGTTGTAGGCGATCAGTTTATTCGCGAGGACAAGGTTTTGGGGGAGATTGGCAAAGAAGCCTTCAGAAAAACGATGGGTCAGTTCTGTACTGGCGTGGTCGTGGCGACGGCTTTCGATGATAAACAGCCAATAGGATTGACTCTTCAATCCTTTGTGTCGATCTCTCTGGACCCATTGCTCGTCGGGATCTCTCCGGGAAAAAGCTCGGTCACTTGGCCTCTTATAAGAGAGGTCGGTAAATTCTGTATTAACATTTTAGCTCACGACCAGAAATCGATTTGTGAGGCCATGTCTAAAAGCGGGAAAGACAAATTCATGAATATTGACTGGAATCTAAGTCAACGTGGGTTCCCAGTTTTTCCTGGAAATATAGCTACCACTGAGTGTGATATCGAGAGTGAATACGATGCAGGAGATCATACAATTGTGATAGGCCGGGTAACTGATTTCGAGCTTAACGATCACGAAAAGGATCCCTTGGCCTTTTTTAGGGGAGCGTATGGAACTTTCATTTAAAGGATGGAGTTGGGTATGAATTTGTCGACGCGGGTTTGTGAGATTTTAGAAATTGAGAAGCCGATTGTTTTGGCAGGTATGGGAGGCGCGAGTTGCCCCGCATTGGCAGCGGCAGTCTCTAATGCCGGCGGACTGGGGGTTCTTGGGGCAGCCGGATGCGGTCCGTCGATGCTGAGAGACTGGATCAAAGAAACGCGCGAGCTCACAGATAAACCTTTTGGGGTCGACACGTTGCTTCCCGCTTCTGTTCGGAGAGCTAACTATGATGATCAAGAGGGCCCAACGCCCCAGGATCTGATACCAGAACGTCAGGAATTCGCGCGTGAATTTATGGAGAAAGAAGGTCTCGATGCTTCTGATCTCGAAGCTCTTCAGAGCCTTCAGAGAAAAACGATTCCTGGAGAACCGGCACCATTAACCAAAGAGTTTTTTGAAGCCCAAATGGAAGTTGTGATCCAAGAGCGTGTGCCGGTATACGCGTCTGGTTTGGGAAATCCGGGGCCATGGATGAACGATTTGAGAGCTAATGGAACGAAGGTCATGGCTGTAGTGGGTGCTGTTCGTCATGCGATTCAGGTCAAATCCTCTGGTTTAGATATCATTGTCGCGCAGGGACACGATGGTGGGGGGCATAATTCACCAATAGGTACGATGGCGCTGATACCCCAGGTCGTTGATGCAGTGGGTGATACGCCTGTTCTGGGTGCTGGGGGTATCGTTGACGGTAGGGGCATTGCGGCAGCGATCATGCTCGGCGCAGAAGGGGTTTGGATTGGCTCGGCGTTTTTAGCCTCGGAAGAAGCAAATATCTTTGATTTTCAGAAGGAGGCCATTGTCGAGGCGACCGAGGAGGGCACCTCTGTCTCCAGAACTGTCACGGGTAAACCTGCCCGCATTATTAAAAGTAAGTGGACTGAACATTGGGTTAAAGAGGAGGTCGATCCTCTACCGATGCCTTTTCAAGGTCAAATTTCTGGACCGGTTATGGCGGCCGCAAACCGAGATGGTAGAGGCGATATCAATCCTGGGTTCGCTGGGCAAGGGATCGGCATGATTAAAGCGGTTCGACCTGCCAAAGACATTTTTGACGAATTAGTCTATGGCTCAGAGCAGGCCCTCGCGAGGACATCAAACCTGCTGAGCTAGTTTTTCAAATAACTAATCAGGATCCTTGAAAATATGAACAGGTCTTCCTAGTGGTTATAAAGCTGATAGCGAAAAACTAGGGTATATGGATTAATTAGTTTGCTAATTGCTCGAGACACTCCCAATGTAAAGCTCCAACGTCTCCGTTTGGGTTGATTGGCTGAATACACACGTGCGAAGCACCCGCGTCGAAGTGTTCTTGAATTCGAGATTTTATCTGTTCGACTTTCCCCCAGGCGAAGGTCGTGTCGATGAACTTATCCGAACTTTGGTTGATGTCTTCTTCACTCAGGCCCATCCGGAGCCAGTTGTTTCTATAGTTAGGTAGCGTTTGGTACATCGCGGCTGCTTTTCGGGCTAGATCCCGGGCTTTAGAGGGGTCTTCCTCCAAAACGACTTTTTGTTCGACACAAAGCCAGGCGTCTGGCCCCATGATTGATCGTGCAGTTTCCGTGTGGTCTGGCGAGGAAAAATAGGGGTGGGCTCCATTACAATGTTCTGCTGCGAGTTCGAGCATTTTAGGACCTAACGCCGCTATAACTGTGGGAGGTGTTTCTGAATGAGTAAGGGCCATGTAAGGTGAGCTTTTCATTTTCTCCAGATAATCCTTCATGGTTTGAACCGGCGGACCATATTTCAAACCTCTGACGCCTTCTACTAAGGGTTTGTGGGAGACTCCAAGCCCGAGAAGAAATCGGCCATCAGATTGCTCTGCGAGTGTATGCTGAGCAGACAATGTCGCGCCAGGCTCTCGGTTGTAGATGTTTGCGATTCCCGTCGCCACGACTAATTTTTCGGTATTAGCTAGTAACCATGAAGCAAGGACCATAGGGTTTTTTCCGACTGCCTCTGGTAGCCAAAGCGCACTGTATCCAAGCTTCTCGATTTTTTTAGCAGTTTCGGCTGACTGGCTACTGTTTAAGGGGTCCAGAAAGAACCACACGCCTAGTTTCCCTAGATTCATCTGTTTTCTCCTATTTTTGCTATCCGCAACTAATTGCCAGAAAAGTTACCTGGCCTCCTTTCGGCGACCGCCCTGATGCCCTCGTAAGCATCTTGAGTTCCTCTGAGTCTTTGTTGTTCAGAGAGTTCGTGTTTTGTTATCTCGCTAACCTGACGCTCCATGTCTGCCTGCATTGTCGCCCTCACAGAAGAAATCGCAAGGGGCGCGTTTTGGGCGATTTCGAAGGCTAGGCTAGCGGCTTCTTTTCTCACGTTTTCTGGCGAAACTAGTTTATCAATCAAACCCAGTTCCAGTGCGGCCGGCCCGGATATTCTGCTGCCTGTGAGTAACAATCGGTGGGCATTTTGTGTGCCGACTAGTCTAGGTAGAGTGTGCGTGATACCGAATCCTTGATGAAGACCTAGTTTAACGAAGTTCGCTGAAAAACGAGTTTGTTCAGATCCAACTCTAAAGTCTGCGACCAGAGCCAGTCCAAAACCTCCTCCTATAGCAGCCCCATGAACAGCGGCGACAATGGGTTTGCGACATGCAAATAACTTAGCGGCTTCGGTATAGAGTTTACCGGTAGTATTTTGGAACCCTTTTTCGGTAAAATCGCTGCTCCCTGATTCATCAGGCTGACCAGAACCGAAGTTTGCTCCCGCGCAAAAGGATTTGCCTTCAGACGCAAGTACGATTGCTCTGCAATTTGAGTCATGGCCTAGTATGTCGAAGGCTTTGGATAGCTGCTGAATTAGAACTAAGTCAAAAAAGTTGTGTGGCGCGCGCTGTATTTCGACAGTTGCGACCAGGTTTTCGACAGAAACTTGGATATCAGTGAAATCGTTCATGATGCAATGAGTATTTTTGATCGATCATATCAATAGGGGAAAAGAGGTAAACAATCTTTGGTTATAAATTCCAATAAAGAAGCGAACGAGATATTGGACACGGAATCGAAACTTTCCGAGCCAGCCGCTGGGGTAGAGCCAGGTTTATCTATTTGGCAGTTAGCTTTTCCCTCTATTCTGGGAAACTTGTCATACACGCTGGTTGGAATGGTTCAAGTCAAGTTTGTTGGAGAGCTTGGTACAGAAGCGTTGGCCGCGATGGGTGCTGGGAGTCGCGTTTTCTTTGCGTTGCAAGCGATTATGATGGCGATCAGCGCGGGAACCACTGCTCTCGTTGCTAGAGCCTGGGGCGCGGGCGATTATGAAGAAGCTAGTCGAGTAACGATGGCCTCCATGGTTTTGGCTGGTTTACTCTCATTGCTAATCGCAGTGTTTGGCATTGTATTGGCATCTGACATGGCAGGCGTTTTCGGCTTGGACGAGGCGACCTCTGATTTGGCGACCCGGACTATCCAGTGGTTGTCGTTTTTTAATTTGGCTTTCGCTGTTGCGTTTGTTTTGCAGGCGGCCTTAAGAGCGTCCGGCGATGCTTGGACTCCTTTATGGGTCGGTATCGGATGCAACATTATCAATCTGCCGCTCTTCTACGCTTTTATATTTGGAAATTGGGGAGCTCCGAATATGGGTGTTGTGGGTTCTGCTGTCGCCGGAGGGATCTCCTTCGCAGCGGGATCTTTGTTTATGTTGATTATGTGGCTTCGCCAGAGATTTAGAGTTCGATACATTAACCACGGTTGGTGGCGACGCGAGAGATTGGCGAGGCTACTTGAAATCGGATACCCGGCAGCTTTAGAGCAGGGTGTGTTCCAAATCGGGTTTTTCATTTTTTTAATCCTGATAGGAAATTATTATGGCACTGAGGCGTTTGCGGCATATAACATCGGAGTGAACCTTTTGGCGATCTGCTGGACCGTTGGCTTTGGGTTTTCGATAGCTGGCTCTACGCTGGTCGGCCAGCATCTCGGTGCTGGCGACCCAGAAGCAGCGTCAAGAAGTGGTTGGCGATCGACAGCTTGGGCTATGTTATCTATGGGCTCCCTAGGATTGCTCATCGTTATCTTTGCTGAAGAATTGGCTGTTTACTTCATTGGTGATCAGCCGATTACGGTGAAACACACGGTTGAGTTCACTTATATTTTGGGGGCGATGATGCCACTTATGGCTATTGAAATGGCGGTCGGGGGATCTCTTCGAGGTGCTGGAGACACTCGGTTTCCTTTGATCGCGACGCTGTTGGGGTTGGTAGGCATGCGCTGTGGTTTAGCCAGTTTAGCAACCTATTTGGGACTGCCGGTCTTTTGGGTTTATGCCTCGTTAATTGGTGATTACGTGCTTAAAGCGATATTGCTGGTCTATAGATTTTATCATGGCCGCTGGAAATCCATTGACGTTAGTCATGAAGCCCCAGTTTATTAAAGTATTAGGTTTCCGGTTTTTCTGATAGCTGCTGCCTAAGCATTGTGGATGAGAGGTCTGACCTAAACAGGTCCTCCGATACCGCTTCACACTGTGAGCGCAGCTGGTCTGGTATTGAAACAGTGTCCAGAGTTTCAAAAACGTCGTCTTCAAGACGACCAAAAACCAGTAACCTGGTGTTGTTAGAGATGAGGTTTTTAAACGATTCCTCCATCAAGCCAGGGTCATTGTTGTAGAAACGCGCTTGCCCTAATCGTTTTACTGTGTCGATGCCAATCGCAAAGGTCGCGCCAGGAAACAACGCACTCTTTTCACCGAAGGTGGGGGTATTCGTTAGCCAAACCGCTCTACTTTTGAATTGGTTGAGACGGTTCTTAATTGATATGAAGTCTAGGCTTGGCTTATCGGCGTTTCTGATTGAGATCTCAAAAGCGCCTTCGCGATCGCAGATTTGCTCTGCGATACTAAGCATTTGCTCATGGCCTTCGTGGAGCGGATTGAAGGAGCCCGGTAATAACAATAACCCGTTGTGGTCTGAATCCGTATGGCGATATGGCTGGTCCTTAAGGAGATTCACCCAGGCAGGTTTCGCGTTTTGATGCTCTGATTTTATTTCTTTTGGAAGGTTTGTTTCGCCAGGCAAAAGAGTATGTTCAACGCTTTTCCAAATATCTTCAACGAGTTGGTTTTCTTCAGTTTGCCTGTCGCTAGAATATAGGGTCGAGAATGAAAAAGAGTCTGTCGCCGTTTGTATAGACCAATAGGCTCGATGCTTGCCTTTCTTGACTCTGTCGGTTGCCAAACTGGCAGTGCAGCCCAGTCCAAAACAATCCGCTAGATTGTAAGATTGAGATTTTTGGTATGCAGTCATTGCTAAGGCTCGAGCGGTTGCCACGCTGCAGGCTTGATCTGGGGTTCCCCCAAGGAGGCTGGAAAGGGCATTTTCTGCGTAGGGCACCAGCGCCTCGAGCACTGTTTTGGATGCTCCTGGTTCCTGGAGTATTTCAGAAAGGAATCCCGATCCTCCGCCAGTGATGTAGAAGATCCCGGTCCATTTTGAAGAGTGCAGCCGGCGTGCTCTGTCGCTCATGACATTAAGAAACTCTTTGCTTTTTCGACAAAGGGTTCAAGTTGATCGTGATGAACCCAATGCCCTGCATCTGCAAAAGCTTCGACTTCGACTCTGGTTTTAAAGTTTTCGATCCGCCCGTCTTTTGTAGGGTCCGATGCCCATGATTCTAGTCCGCGCACAAGAAGGGTTGGACAGGTGATGCGTGAAAACATTGTCCACTGGTCTTCAAAGGGAATGCCGGTAGGAGGGAAGGCGCGGACATAGTTATCAAACTTCCAACTAAAGGTGCCGTCTTCGTTTTGGTTACTGCCGTGTATCGTTAGATGCCTGGCTTGTTCTTCCGATAGGTGAGGATTTTCGGTTTGCATTCTTTGAAATGCTTCTTCAAGGGACTCGTATTTTCTCACTGCACGGGATGAAAGTTTTCTGAGGTCTTGAATCCAAGCGTCGAGTCGATTGGCCATGGGCTGGTTCAGCCTTTCTTCAAGCATTGAAGGAGGTGGTCCCATTCCTTCAATGGAAATCAGCTTGTTAACGTTTTCTGGATACAAAGCGGTATACAACAGCGAAATAGATCCCCCCAAAGAGTGCCCTATCACGGTTACCGGAGACATTTCTTTCTGATGTAGGAGCTGCGCAATATCATAGACATAGTCGATTTGATTGTAGCTGCCTCCTATCATCCATTGACTGTCACCATGTCCACGAAGATCGGGCGCGATAATGTGATAGTCATTCCGGAACTTCTCGGCCACCCAGTCCCAGTTTCTGCAGTGATCTCGGCCTCCATGGATCAGGATCATTGGAGGTGCGTCTGGGTTGCCCCAGTCAACATAGTGAAGCCTGAGTCTCTGAGAAAAATAAGTATGTGATGTGGGACCTTGCATTACTTCTGTGTCTCCTAACACTTTGTTTTGTTCATTATAGCTTATAGCGTAGATCGGTGATTTAAATTGCAGACTATTCTGATGTAAACGCCCGCGCGTAGGGCTAGCTTGTGGTTAAAGGTGTGTCCGTTCTTTTAAATGCGCTTCTAGCTACTAACGCTTCAATGAGAAAGCCCAAAAGTAATGTGCAAGCGGCGGACGTGTGGGACAGCGAGTCCATCTCGAATAAAATCATGGCGACTAGATAAATACCAGCAACTCGAAGAACGGACCCAGCAGCCATTCCATTGGTTTTTTTTCTCGTCATTAATCGGCTGTGGAAATAATTCCTAAAAACTATGAGACACGGCATCAAACACATGATTAAAACGACCTCGGATGATAAGCCTCTGAGTTCTGGTGAAAGAGACATCCAATTTCCCCAGACGAAATCTGATATTGGAGTAAGAATGAAGATTAGCATTACAGCGGTGATAAGAATTGCGATGTATTGCATAAACCTTATTTTTTCATCGAGCATCGATTCTCCAAAGGTTATAAAAAAATGTCGAAATTGATTAGCCGCTTGTTGGAATAGCATCGTAAAATCGAAGGCTACTCGCAGGGCCGCGATTGTTAAAATAGCGTCTTCTGTCCTGGAGATAAATCCGTAGAGAATTGGTCTGCTAAGCGCAAACATGATCCCTGTCGTAGATACGGGTAGAAAAAACAACGTAAGCTCGAGGTAGTTGATCTGTTTGTCCTCTTCTTGTTCACCTAAGGATGGAAGTGAGTAGAATCTGTATTTAACCAGTAAAAACCCTAGGATTAATACTGATACCCCGACTAGTTCCGAACCAACTATGACGAGGTTAGGCTTCAGGCCCAGACTGAAACCTGCGATCAAGCCGATTACGACGAGCGATAAATAAACGATGTTCCAAACAGTGATCCAACCTGTCAGTTTTGCTTGAATCAGTAGTCCGGAATAAAAATGTCTCTGTCCGTTCAAGATGACTAAGGGGCAAAGTAATATCAGATAATCTTGTACCTGGTTTACAAAGTCTGGTTCGACCGGGAACAAATAGGCGATTAAACCATTGCCAATGTTAGTGGTTGCAATAAAGGCAAGCGGCGCACTGATTATTCCGCTAGAGCAAACAACGAAGAGATGTACTTTGCGCGTTCCTTCAGGACTCCTGGCGTAGACGTTAGTTAATTGGCCGACGAATCCTAAACTAGCATTGAAAAAACCGTATATTCCGTAAGCTATTGCTAGAATCGCCAGTTCTTTTATCGCATCTGGGTATCTGGCTAACACGGCGTTTTGGAATTGCACCGAGAGGACGAGGCCCGCTCCTGTGAAAGCTAAAGGCCAGTAGAACCGCCAATATTGTTTCATCGAGTTTTTATTCCAAAAACATTAATCTGATTATCGGGATGGAAGTGTAAAGCAGGAGTCCTCATACTTCCTACTCAGTTTGATTTGTAACTGTTTTGAGTTCGGAATGTATAGCTGCTGCGTGAATTATCTCACTTTTAATTGCTTATTAACTTTGGTCCTGTTGTGTCCCTCATCACTTTTTGCAGAGACCCATTCCGACCAGGATGAAGAAGTTCTAATTGAGGAAATTGTTGTGTACGGGCGCTCTTTAGCTCAGAAAGGAAGTAGCAAGAGCGCTTCCGAGGGGCTTGTTGGATATTCTGACTTTTCGACGAGGCCGATAGAACGAGTGGGCGAGTTTGTCGAGGTGGTACCCGGAATGGTTGCCACGCAACACTCGGGTGAGGGGAAGGCTAATCAATATTTTTTGAGGGGAATGAACTTAGATCACGGTACAGATTTCTCGGCCTTCTTTATGGGCATGCCCATCAATATGCGAGCCCACGCGCATGGACAGGGATACCTTGATTTGAATTTTTTAATACCTGAGATAATCAGTACCGTGCGTTTTGCAAAGGGGCCCTATCGGGCAGATCGTGGGGACTTTTCTACTGCGGGAACCACAACCTTTAACATTTACGAAGAAGTAGATTCTCCATATATTAAAGTAGAGTTCGGCAGTGATAACCACTTGAGAAGTCTGGCTGTAGGTTCTTTGGATTTTAACAAGGGGGTCATGCTTTCTGCTTTAGAAGTTATGAAAAATGATGGCCCATGGGTTTTGCCCGCTGATGTGGATAAGGTTAATTTTCTCACGCAGTACACACTTGACTTAAAAGACACCGAGATAAAGACGGCGTTGACGGTTTACGATAATAATTGGAATTCGACCGACCAGATTCCGCAACGCCAAGTTTTGAGTGGCGCGATGGGAAGGTTTGGATATGTTGACCCCTCGTTAGGTGGTGATAGTTCGCGATTGAACATGGTGTTTGGGCTGTCGAATGATAGTTATTCGGCGGGACTCTACGTAAGTCGTTATAAACTTAATTTATTCGGCAATTTTACTTACTTCCAAGAGGATCCTGTTAACGGCGACTCCCATGAACAGGTCGATAGGAGATGGATCTACGGCGGTCATTTTGAACTCCGAAGGGAGCTAACTTCGCGCGTCAATTTGCGAGTAGGAACAGACTTGCGCTCTGATCAAATTGGCGAAGTGTCGTTACACTCGGTAGAAAACAGAATAAGACTTGGATTAGTTCGACAAGACAGCGTGGATTGGTTGAGTCTTGGTGTCTTTGCGGAATTGGAAATTGATATCTCAGATAAATTGAGAGGCCTGTTCGGGGTTAGAACAGATTATTCCGATTATGATGTGCTTTCGAATCTGTCAGATAATAGCGGCAGAGGATCGGACGACATTTGGCTTCCTAGTATTGGTTTTGCGTATGAAGTTGGGAGTTTTGGGGAGGTTTATTTGAATTGGGGCAAGGGCTTTCATTCAAATGATGTCAGAGGAGCGACAATCGCTTTTGACCCTCTCAGTAACAATGAGCTTGAGCCGGTTGCTCTTTTTAGTGGCCAGGATGGGGCTGAAGTTGGCTACCGGATCGAGAGGGACGATGACTTGGTGTTAAGCCTCACCTATTTTTGGTTGCAATCGGATTCCGAACTGATATTTGCTGGTGATTCAGGAGGAACGGAAGCCAGTGATGGCTCGGAGCGCTCAGGACTCGAGCTTGCTCTCTTTTGGGAGCTCGATAGCAACTGGGTGGTAGATGTAAGTGGCTCTTTTACTGATAGTGAATTTGTAGGAGTGGATTCTCGATTCAATCATATTCCAAATGCTCACGGACGCGTCATCAGTATGGGTTTGACTCGTGCTCCATTGTTGGGTTGGAATTGGAGTTTGCGTGTCAGGCATTTTGGGGATGCGGCTTTGGTAGAGGATGACAGCGTAAATTACCCTAGCACGACTATAGTTAATACGGGGATATCCTATAAAACAGATCAATGGACAGTGGGAGTTGATCTATTCAATTTGGCTGATTCGGAGGACTACGATATTGCTTATTGGTATTCTTCCAGGCTCATGTCAGAAGTCTTGCCAGTCGAAGACATTCACTTTCACCCGGTAAATCCAAGGTCGATTCGAGTGGGCTTGGAGTACCGGTTCTAGATTCTTGTCAGTGTGAGATTGAAGGTGACGGGAATCGTAAAACTGATGTTAGGAAGTCCGGCAATTTCTCTGAGTTTTTCCAAACCTTCGGTCACTTGCAGTTGACCAGCAGAAAGAACAACCGGTGCTATAGTCCTCACCGTGATTTTTTGTTCATTTAATTTTGACACCTTAACCTTAGTCATGATTTGACTGGTATTCCCTTTGAACTTTAGATCAGCTTCAAGTTCGATGTCTATTTCGCTCCCAGTGGGCATTGTAACCAGAGTGTCCAACTCGATTTGCGCGGCTACCGTTGCGGTGGGATAACGATCCACTTGAAATAGCATGTCTCGCATTCGTTGATCCCTAATTGGGATCAGTGTGGCGACGCTGGCTAAGTCGATTGTGAGACTAGCTGCTCCTTTCTCATCGACTTTCCCACTTAGAGTATCGAAGGAGTGTACTTCTCCTACATGGGTGGCTTTGATCGACATAAAGTAGAGGTCCGATTCTGTGGGGTCTAGCTGCCAGTCAGCGTTAGCAGTGAGTACTGTCAGTGTAGTCATTGCCAATAAAGTGATCTTTGTAAATATCTTTTGTCGTTTGTCGCCTAGTTGCACGATACGCTCCTGTCAAATATTCGTGTTCTGCTGGCCATCATTCTAACGTGCGGCCGATCAGCTCTTTCATTATTTCGTTAGTCCCGCCATAGATCGTTTGGACTCTCGCGTCTCGGTACATTCTCGAGATTTCATACTCATCCATAAAGCCAGCCCCACCATGCATTTGAAGGCATACATCGATAATTTGATTTTGTTTGTCCGTGCACCAGTATTTAGCCATTGAAGCGGTCGAACTATCTAGCTTGCCTTCCAGATGCTTTATTAGGCATTGGTCCACAAAAGTCCGACCTATCAAAGCTTCGGTTTTGCACTCTGCTAGCTTAAATTTAGTATTCTGAAAGTCCAGAATTCGCTGCCCGAATGCTTTTCTTTGCTTCACAAAATCAAGAGTCATAGCTAAAGCTCTTTCGGTTTCAACTACTGCACCTTGTGCCAAGCTGAGTCTTTCTTGAGGGAGTTGCTGCATAAGCTGAATGAAACCTTTGCCTTCTTCCGAACCAAGTAGGTTTGCCCTTGGTACGACGCAATCATCAAAGAAAAGTTCAGCAGTATCTCCTGAGTTGAGCCCTAGCTTTTTCAGATTGCGACCCTTATTAAAACCCTTTGTGTTAGCTTCAACAATGATCAAGCTGATGCCCTTTGCGCCCAAGTTTGGATCCGTTTTAGCCACTAGGACCACTAAATCCGCGTGAATGCCATTAGTAATGTAGGTCTTCGCGCCATTGATAACGTAGGAGTCACCCTTTTTTGTGGCGCTAGTTTTTACGTTTTGAAGATCTGAACCAGTATTGGGCTCGGTCATGGCTATAGCGCCAACCATTTCTCCGGTAGCCATTTTCGGTAACCATTTTTGTTTTTGTTCTTCGTTGCCATAGTGCAATAGATAGGGCGCGACGATTTGAGAGTGTACTTGGTTGCCAAAACCGCTTATGCCTGCTCCAAGTTGTTCTTCTGTTACGATTGTTTCATGACGATAGTCGCCGCCTCCACCGCCATACTCAGCTGGTATTTCAGCACACAACAAGCCGGCCTCTCCTGCTTTATGCCATGCGTCTCGGTCGACTTTTCCTTGCTCTATCCAGCGGTCTTTGTGCGGCACGAATTCTGTTGAGAAAAAACGATTTGCTGCATCTCTAAGAATGCTTAGCTCATCGTCCATCCAAGGCGACTCATAATTTTCAAAAATTGCTGTCATATTAGTTAGGCTCTATAAATACTAGGGTCTTTTCTATTAAGGAAGCCCAGCACGATCAAAAGGAGCCTTATAAACTTCAACTCGAGCATCCTTGTTGCGTTGACAGTCCTCAGGGACTGAAGAAGTTGAAGTCAATACATAGAGCTCGCCATTCCCGATCATGCAGGCAAACGCACCTCGTTCTGTTTCGATACGATGGCTCACATCGCCACCTTCTGTCTGCCGAATGCATTCATTGGTGGATGGTGAAGCGCTCCAAATGCCACCTTCTTCATCAAGGCAAATACCATCTGGGACTGCACCATCCGGCAGCTCCGCCCAGGTTCTTTTTCGAGAAAGGTCGCCGTTTGCTTCTATATTAAAAGCTGTTAGACATCTACCGAAAGTCTCAGCCGCGATCAAAGTTTTACCATCGGGCGTAATGACCATCCCATTGGGAAAAAAAACATCTTCGGCAACCACCCTGCTTTGCCCTTTCGGATCAACGCATATTATTTCGGCTGTTTTGGGAGTAGCGCCATTATGAAGATCAAACCCGAAATTCCCTACGTAAGCATTTCCTGTGGAATCCACAATCATGTCATTGCAATGCCAGGCTGCTAGAGCACTCAAATCAGCGTGAACAGATAGCTGAGCACCGTCCCAGAGCAAAAGCTGTCTTTTGCTCATGGAAACGATTAGCAGTTTGCCGTCTGGGAGCCAGCCCAAACCTGAGGGCTGGTCGTCTTCTAGTTTAACTATGGTCTCTGAGATTCCATCCCGTTTGACTCGAATGACCCTTTGGTCGTGCATGTCTGACAACCAAAGGGCTCCATCTCGCCAACGAGGGCCTTCACCAAAACATAGTCCTTCTATTAAAACAGTTGTATCCAAAGGCGCTATCTCGGGTACTTCAACACAATCTTAAGAGCTCATGAGATTTGCTAGTTCGTCTCTGATTTCTTCAGGCGTAGTTTGAGGATTAAAACGCTTCAAAACTGACCCGTTTCCGTCAACCAGAAACTTGGTGAAGTTCCAGGGTAGATCCTCATTACCATCTTCTCCGGGCTGCTCACTCTTTAGCAGCTTGTACAAGTCAGAAGCATTTTCGCCGTTAACTTCAATTTTTGAAAACATGGGGAAGTTGATATCGTATTTGCTGGTCACAAAATCCAGAATCTCGCCATCTGATCCAGGTTCCTGGGCACCAAATTGGTTACACGGAAATCCCAACACATTTAGATTATCTGTCTCGTTATGTAGAGTACGCAACCCGGCGTACTGTGGCGTAAGTCCTCAGGCGCTTGCGACGTTTACAATTAAACAGAATTGACCTGAGTAGGTTGAGAGTTTTACATCGTCTCCTGTGATCGATTTCATTGTGATGTCATGAAAGTGGCTCATTTATTCTCCAAAAAAAACAAGTTTTATAGGTTGGTATACAGTAGCAGCTAAATTGGGCGGTGGCACCTCGCAGATTAAGAAGGTAATATCTTGATGTTTGGGGAATACACTAAATCCAAAATAATGACGGCGAAGCATGGTAATGACGTCTGTTTATGATGATCTTATCTGTGTATTCGGTTTTCGCAAATTAACTTAGAGGATACAAGAATGGGAGATGTAGTAATTGTAGATAGCGTGCGAACAGGCCTTGCGAAGGCCTTTCGTGGCAGCTTCAACATGACACGGTCAGACGATATGCTGGCCCACTGTATAGATTCTTTGTTGGATCGAAATTCAAAGATCGCTGCTGACGAAGTGGAAGATGTGGTCGTTGGTGCGGCGAGCCACGCGGGAGAGCAGGATGGAAACCTAGCGAGATTGGCTGTGGTTTTATCCAAACTGCCAATTACAGCTGCTGGTGTAACAATTAATAGGTTTTGTTCATCTGGTTTGCAGTCGATAGCGATTGCGGCGAACCAAATAGCTACTGGTCAAACCCAGGTCGCAATAGCGGGTGGCGTGGATTCTATTTCTATGAGAACTCGTCAAGAGCCTGGTAAATCGCAGCAAAATCAGCGGTTGGTTGATGATAAACCTGACATTTTCATGGCGATGGGTAACACGGCAGAAGTTGTTGCGCGTCGGTATCAAGTTACACGTGAGATGCAGGATGAATATGCTCTGCAAAGTCAGCAGCGATATGCGGCTGCAGTGGAAGCTGGAAAGATTGCTGAAGAAATTGTTCCTATGCAGGCAACTATGCTTAAGGTAGACAAAGAAACAGGGGAAGAAAGCCACGAAACAGTAACTGTCGATAAAGATGAGTGTAATAGACCTACAACGACTCTTGATGCTCTAGCCTCTTTGCCTCCAGCATTTGAGGATGATGGCTCTGTAACTGCTGGTAATGCGTCACAGTTGTCTGACGGTGCCTCAATGACGATGCTGATGAGTGCTGAACGAGCAGCTCAGTTAGGAATAGAGCCGTTAGGAATCTATCGAGGTTTCACAGTGGCTGGCTGTGAGCCTGATGAAATGGGTATTGGCCCAGTTTTCGCTATCCCCCGCTTGCTAGAAAATGCGGGTCTTAAGCAGGATGACATCGATATATGGGAATTAAACGAGGCATTTGCTTCGCAATGTCTATATTGTCGTGATGCTCTAGGTCTGGATAACGAAAAATACAACGTGCTAGGTGGAAGTATCTCTATTGGTCATCCCTTTGGTATGACTGGATCGCGTCAAACGGGCCTAGTCCTGAGAGAACTCAGGAGAACCAACAAGAAGTATGGTGTTGTAACCATGTGTATCGGTGGCGGACAAGGTGCTGCAGGATTGTTTGAAGCAGCCTAATTTTGCTCGTCCTCTAGTATTAGAAGCCAAGCTCCATCGTTTGAGCTTGGCTTCTAGTTTCTTATGTAACAAATTGAAATCAGCTCGCAATTTCTCCGTAACCGCAAAAAGGCAGAATCTGCTCTTTCGTTGCAGGAAAGGTTGATTTTGTTTGTGCAGGTTTTTTGGTCCATTAATACAGAGCGAAATTGGAAACTGGTTGTTTTCTCTATGCTGCTTAGTCTCTCGGGATGGGTTGGTTCTCAAATTGATGATCCAATCAGTCAACGTCTGGAGAAGATTTACTCTTCTAAATCGAATCAAGAGATAAGTGAGCTGTTGTCTTCATGGGGCTCCCTATCTCCTTTGGAGCGTCGATTCTTATTGGCTGAAACACGTGGTCGATTAGACGAAGGAAAAAGAAGAGATCTTCAAAAGGATAGTCGAATCAATATTCGCGTTGACCGAAGATACGGAAGCTCTGTAAACAACGTTGGCGTAACGAAGTTTGAGATTCGAACCCAGGTCAAGAGAAAAACTGAAGACGGCATTGATCCATCCTCTGCTGCTTCAAGAATAGAAAAGCTTTCCCGGAGTCAAAAGCAGATGCCTAATATAGTGAGTCGTCGTCAGTCCCTATTTTCCGAGAATCGCGCAGAGTTTAGATCCGTAACGTATGGGTCTGGTTTTGAGAGGCGAGCAGTTAACGAGGATGCTTCTAATGCCAAAAGGCAAAAGAAAGGGGACGAAGCAGTTCAACTGCGAGAGAAGGATCGATAATGGATCAAGAAACCGCTCGAATATTGGTGGTAGACGATGACAGCGAACTGCGGCATCTAATCAAGGAGTACCTAGAGAAAAATGGTTTTACTGTCGATACTGTTGAATCGGGAGAAACCATGGATGGTTATCTTGATAACTCCAAGGCTGATTTGATTATCCTGGATCTGATGCTACCGGGTGAACATGGACTCTCCATTGCCCAAAGATTAAAAAAACAGATGGAGATACCCATCATTATCGTCTCTGCCCAGGGAGATGATGTGGATCGAATTGTAGGATTGGAAATTGGGGCTGACGATTACTTAGCAAAGCCGTTTAACCCGAGGGAGCTTCTCGCCCGTGTTCGCGCTGTATTGAGGCGCAGCAGCGCTTCGGTTGCTTTCGGGAACATTGAAACTGACAAGATAACCTTCGGTGAGTTTGAAGTCGACATCAGCGCGCACCGATTGACTCGAGGTCCAGACGTAATACCGCTTACATCCGGAGAATTTGATTTGTTATCGATATTGGTGAAAACCCCTAATAAAGTGTTGGATAGAGATCGGATTTTGGATTTGTTAACGGGTGCTGAGCGGTCTCCGTTTGATCGTTCGATCGATGTTCGGATCACCCGTCTTCGAGCAAAAATCGAAGTTGATCCAGCCAATCCGCTATATATCAAAACCATCTGGGGCAAAGGGTACATGTTCTGTCCAGGTGAAGTAGGATAATTTGCTGAGCTGGAAACCAAATTCTCTATTAGTTCGCACTAACCTCACGCTAGGTTTCAGCTCCATGTTGATCGCTGTAGTGGCTATTTTTTCGCTTAACCTGTTTGTGATAGCACCCATTGCAGAACGCTCTGCAGATGATGAGGCCGCATTATTGGTTTTGTCAGCGCAGACTTGGGTTGAATTACCTCCGGAAGCTAGGCCTTATTTTGAATTGGAATTGGCTGAATCGCATGACCTAATCATAAGTGAAGTAATTAGAGAATTTCCTGAGCTCGATGGTTACCTGCCGTATGTCAATTACCTCAAGCAAAAATTGGAAACGCGCCTCAATATGCAGGTCAGGATATTTCAAGGCGATGATTTGCTCTGGATTGACGTTCCAATGGGTGGTTATGAGTTGCAGGTCGGCTTGTCTGCAGATCGAAGGGCTATTGAGCTTTTTTACGTGGCGCTGATCATAGTGGCCTTGGGCTCGGCGATTGTTTTTTTTACTTCCTTGTATATTGTTCAGAGGATAGCCCGTCCTTTGGTTAGGGTCGCTAAGCAAGCGGAGGCCTTTCGTGGTATCCGGGATATTGACCCTTTACCTGAGGCGGGACCAAGGGAGTTGGTTTCTCTTGCGCGTAATTTCAATACCATGGCCAAAGAGGTTTCTCTGCTTCTGGAAAATAGAACCACTTTATTAGCGGGTATCTCCCACGATTTAAGGACGCCCTTGGCACGAATGCGTTTAGCCTTGGAATTGTTGCCAGAAGAAGTTGATCCAAAACTTGTTGAACGATTTGAACGCAATCTAGAGTCGATGGATGAGTTGATCTCTGATGCGACTAGATTTGCAAAAGGAGCGGGGGAAGTAGCGCAAGAAATAGAGCTTTTGAGTTTTGTGAAGGAAGTGGTCGCAAGTTTTGATCCCGCGGTGGAGTTAAAGGCAGGGATTGACGAGTCGGTTCGGGTGAAAATACCGCCCAGTGCACTTCGAAGGGTTCTTATTAATCTGGTAAACAACGGTATTAAATACGGAAGTAGGGTGGCCATTCAACTTGAAGCCGACAGTTTGAGTGTTTTAGACGATGGCCCAGGAATTCCGGATGAATACCGAGCTCAGGTTTTCCAGCCCTTCTTTAGATTGGATCGATCTCGCAGTGCTTCTGGAGGCGGTAGTGGATTAGGGTTGGCGATCGTGCATCAGCTTTGTTTGGTTCATGGCTGGACTATTGTAATAGAGGATGCGAATCCTGAAGTGAAAATGAAGGGGGCCGCGTTTCATTTGGATTTTTCATGATTTCTTCATCGATTTGAAACACATTGACACAAACTTAGTCACCTCTGTAATCCCCTGGTAACCATAATTTTAGATAATTGAAGTGGGTTAAATGGTGATCTCCAAATTGACCCAGTGTGATTGGTGGATTAATTGGCTAATTAAACCGATCATCTCTCTTAAACCGCCGACTTTTCTCTCCAAGTCGGCGGTTTTTTTTGATGGATTTGCTCAATGTGTTAGAGGCATAAACAGACTAGATTCTGGTATGTTGTCCCCTCGAACAAGGTACTTGGACCATTTGTCCTTTGCCTAAGATCAAAGACCAAACACGGGAGAAACATGAGCTTCGAAAATATTCTTTATTCTATTGAAGGGCCCTTGGCTCTAATCACTATTAATCGTGCTGAGAAACATAATGCTATTTCTCTTGCCACTTTGGATGAGCTTAATGAAGCCGTTGATTTTGCTGCGGAAGATAATGCTGTCAAAGTAATAGCGATTACGGGTGCGGGGGGTAAGTCCTTCGCTTCTGGATCCGATTTGTCGGAAGTGTTAGATAGAGACTTAAAAAAAGCGTTGGAACCTATCGTACAAGGGCTTGCCGATAAGTTGGAGAGAACCCCAAAACCAACGATTGCCGCGATTGACGGAATCTGTATGGGAGGAGGTTTAGAGGTCGCTTTAGGGTGTGATCTTAGGGTAGCCACACCTGGGTCGAAATTTGCTACACCTGAGGGGAAGCTCGGTATTATTCCTGGAGGAGGCGCTACCGCGAGACTACCTAGGATTGTGGGGAAGGGTTGGGGCATGGAGATGATGTTGATGGGCGAGCCAATTGACGCAGATAGGGCTTTGCAAATCGGACTAATAACCCGTTTAGTAGAATCCGAGCAGCTCTTGGAGGAAATCGTAAAGATGGCAGATCATTTAAGCCAGTTCGCCCCATTTGTGCCTCGGACCATGAAGGCAATGGTTCATTTTGGGATGGAAGCGAGTCTAGCCGGTGCCTTAATGTTCGAAAAATATGCTCAGGGCGCTCTGGTGCAAACTGAAGATAAAAAAGAGGGCATTGAAGCGTTTTTAGAAAAAAGGAAACCGTCTTTCAAGGGGAAATAAAGAATCCTGATCCTTGAAAGTTAGTTTGAGGATGAGCCATACTTTAACTACTTGTACTAGTAAATAATCTTAAAAAGGGGAGGCAAATGGCTATTGATAAGTTTCCAGTAGAGGCGAGCCATATAATGATGTTCGCTCGCTCTGTGGCGGATGGCAATCAGATCTATCATGACGAGGACTATGCAAAAGGAACAGAGGTCGGTTCAATAATCGCTCCGCCCACTTTTGCGCAGGCCAGCGCTCAGTTCGATCCAGACTACTTTCTGCGTCCAAAGCTTGGTGAAGACTGGTTTGGTTCAGGGAAAGAACCAACGGGAGTCAAAAGAGAGTCTTCCGGTGGCGGTGGCGGTGGCGGCGGTGGACTCCATGCAGAGCAACATTTTGAATATCACAGACACCTAAAGCCGGGAGATGTGCTGACGGGCACAAACAAGCCTGGTAAAACCTGGGAAAAAGAAGGAAAGAGGTCTGGTAAGTTGGTGTTCTCTGAAACAGTGACTGAGTATCGAGACCAAAATGGTGAGCTGGTTATTACGGCGACCGGGGTTGGAGTTAGAACAGAACGTCCGGTTGACCAATAGGAGAATTTAGATGGCTTTGAAAGCAAGCGAGTTAAAAATTGGCGACACCTATAGTGAGTGCTTGGTTGAAGATTTGACCAGAACTCAAATTGTTATGTATGCCGGAGCATCTGGAGACTACAATCCAGTGCACACCGACCAGCTATTTACGGAAAAAGTAGCGGGTTATCCGTCTGTGTTTGCACATGGGATGCTGACCATGGGAATGACAGGTCGTATGATCACTAACTATGTAGGAGATGGTCGACTTACCAAGTATGGCGTTCGATTCACTAGTCAGGTTTGGCCGGGAGATACCTTAAATTCAACTGCAACGGTTGAGGAAGTAACCGACGGTATAGTAAATCTAAAGGTAGAAACCACCAATCAGGATGGTGCAACCGTTCTGTCTGGTTATGCCACTGCGAGAGTCGACTAACGGCAGTTGCCTAGGGAAAGTCAGCCTAATAATTTCAGGCTGACTTTTTCTTACCAGTTTTCAATCGAAGTACGCACATCGACTTCAAAGGTCCAGGCATTTCTGGGTTGCCGATATAAATAGATGTAGGCGTCTACGATACCTTCTATGCTTATCATGCCTTCTTGGCCGAGCTTTTCTGCGTACTCGGGAAACCGGCTAATGATCTTTTCTCCACCTATAGGTCCGTCTACTACGACATGTCCAACGTGCACGCCTTCTGGGCCGTATTCCTTTGCTATTGCTTGGGCTAAATTCCTTAGAGCACCCTTAGACGAGTTAAACGCCCCGAAATTGGGTCTGCCTCGAAGCGATGCGCTAGCTCCAGTGAAAAGCAAAACACCATTTTTTGACGATTGGAATTGTTTCAGGGCTTCTCTAGCAAACAAGAAACCACCGAAACAACAGACTCGCCAACTTTCTTCGAAGTAGGATGCTTCCATATCGATGATCTTTCCTGGAGTATTGTTTCCAGTGTTATAGATGGCGAGTTTTAGATTGCCTCTTGTCTCAGCAATCTCAAATAGCTCGACTGTCTGGGATTCGTCGGTTGCGTCTGCAACAAAGGCTTCAGCGGATCCGCCCTTCTTTTTAATTAACTCGACGATATGATCTAGCTTCGTTTTGGTTCTTCCGGACACGAGGACATGCAGGCCCTCTTGAGCAAATCTTATTGCTAATTGAGCGCCCAGACCTTTTTCTGGTCCAACACCAGATACTACAGTTACATCCATTATTTCACCTATTCTTGAGGAATCGCTTGACGGAAGGGTGAGATTTCGACGCTTTCAAAAAGACCGGCGTTGTTGTAAGGATCCTGCGATGCAAATGCTTCAGCTGCCTCCCTATTTTCACAATCGAGTAAAATCATTGATCCGATCATCGTTGTTTGGTCGTGTGAAAGAATGGGCCCAGCTAGCTTTATGTCAAAATCCTCAAGATAGTGCAGGTGATGGGGTCTCACTTCTTTGCGCAGTTCCTCGCTGTCTATTTTATCTTTGCAAATCAGTACATAGAGCATGGTAATCCTTAACTTAATTCTGTCTTGATGGCTTCGACTGTCTCTAAGAACCCGTTGCGTGACGAAGGGAAGGCAGCAGCTGTTGAAAAGAAATCATGTATCATTCCGTCATAACACTTGTACGTGACATCTATTCCTGAACTCTCAAGAGCCTTGGCATAGGCTTCGCCCTCATCTTTAAGAGGATCGAACTCCGCGGTTACCACAAGCGCCTTGGGTAGACTTTCTAGGTTCTTCTCGCGAATGGGACTGGCATAGGGTTCAAGTCGTTTTTTCTCGTCTGGGCAATAGGTGTCCCAGAACCATTTCATCGACTCTACCTCTAGCATGTATCCCGATCCATTATCTATGTAAGACTGACGAGATAAATCACAATCTGTTACTGGGTAAACTAGACACTGAAAGTCAACAACAGGCCCGTTAAGGTCTCTGGTTTTGAGAGCTACGGCTGCAGAAAGATTGCCTCCCGCACTTTCACCGGTCACGCCGATTTTATCATTGCCTTTTAGCAGGACTTTGTTTTTCCCCACCCACTCAAGGGCCGCGTAAGAGTCGTCAACAGCTGCAGGGTAGATTGCCTCCGGGGCCATACGATAATCTACTGATACGACTACAACATTAGCAAGAGTCGACATTTCTCTACATACGGCATCGCCTGTATCGAGATCACCGATCACCCAGCCGCCGCCATGGAAATACAGTAAAGTGCCAAAGGGCCCTTCTCCATCAGGGTAGTAAATACGAATTGGTATTTCTGCATCAGAACTTTTAATGATTTGATTATCTATTTGACCAACAGGAAGCTCAGTTATAACTGGTCTTGCCGCACGGTACATTTCTCTGCCCTGCTCTGGCGTCATTTCCCAGAGAGGAGGCATCGGTTCTGCGCTCGCCAGTTGCTCAAACATCGCTTGGTATTCGGGTGATAAAGGCATCAGATTTCTCCCTCGTTGCTCACTCTCGTCATGAATTACGGTACACTATACTACAAGATGCAAGCTGTAGAATTATGGAGAGTCGAGATGAAATCGATGGATGCGGAAGGCGAAGTAAAAGAAATCGCAAAAAATTTCAATATGTTAGAGAGTGCGCTTATTTCTAATCGGACTATCACTTTGTTTGGTGAAATCAATCAGGAAGTTGCTCGTAAGACAGCTGAGAAATTACTAGCGCTATCTTTTGAATCAGATGAGCCAATTACCATGTACATTGGATCACCCGGAGGACATGTTGAATCTGGGGATACGATCTTCGATATGATTCGTTATATCAAACCACAGGTTCGGACAGTGGGCACTGGCTGGGTAGGTAGCATAGCAACTCATATTTATTTGGCGCCTGATAAAGAGAATCGATTTGCTTTGCCTAATACCCGTTTTCTGATTCATCAACCTCATGGGGGTTTCGGTGGAGATGCGTCCGATATAGAAATCCATGCTAGAGAGATTGTTAAAACCCGAGAAAGAATCAATGGAGTGATTGCGGCGCAGACTGGGCAATCATTAGACAAAGTAGCGGAAGATACTCAACGAGATTATTGGATGAGTGCGGAAGAATCGGTTGATTATGGCCTGGTGGGAAAGATAGTCAGCAACATTGATGACTTGAGTTAGCAATCCGCCTATATTGATTTTCAACTAAATACTGTATATATATACAGTATGAAAGTAGTGCTAGCGCGAAAACTGAATAAGAGACTAATTGAGTTACGTGAATGCACCACTGGAGAAACCGTCGGACTCTTAAGAAAAGACGGAACCTATTCTTATCATTCCTGGCTTGGCTTTATACATAGGAATAAAGCGACCAGGTTAGGGAAGCCTGTTAAATTAAAAATAGACCGAATTGGATCTGATGACCTCTCATCAATTAAATGGCGTGACGTGCCATCCGATAAACATGTGCAGGGCTGTTTAACGGAACAAGGTGTATTCGCGGTGATTTCAGAGGATGTCAGGATCGTGTGACAGTGGGAATTACAGACCCAATACCAGCTTTGCCACAATGTTTTTTTGTACTTCGTTGGTACCTCCGGCAATAGAACTAGCTCGGTAGTTAAAATATCGCTCAAAGGCTTTGTTGCCTTCTTTAGGTCCTATCGATGTGTCACTATCTATGGTGCTGAATAATTGACTTTGATCTGGGCACGAATATAAGCCAATCGCTTCTACCATTAACTCGGTTAGCAATTGGCCTATATCAGCTCCTAGATTTTTCATAATAGAGGACTCTGGACCTGGGCTGGCTCCTTTCGAGAGTTGAGCCATAACTCGCCACTCGGTGAGTTGGATAGCTTCAATTTGGACTTCCGCTGCATCGAGCTTTGATTTGAAAGAAGGATCTTGGATCAGCGGCGAGCCCCCAGCAGGAACTGTTCGACTAAATTGTTTTAATTTTTTGAGATTGGCTTTATGACCGGCCGCGCCCCCGCCGCCGCGTTCAAACTCGAGTAGATACTTTGCAACTTTCCATCCTTGGTTTTCTTCGCCGACAATGTTTGATTTAGATACTCTTACATTTTCAAAAAATACTTGGTTGACCTCGTGAGTCCCTGAAGCAAAGAGAATTGGTTGCACGCTAATGCCAGGCGACTTCATGTCTACTAAAAGGAATGTAATACCCTGCTGGGGTTTACCTTCATCGTTTGTTCTCGCGAGTAGAAACATTTTATTTGCGAAGTGAGCGTGGCTTGTCCAGATTTTAGAGCCATTGAGGACAAGGGCATCACCGTCTTGAGAGGCTTTTAAAGATAAGGAGGCCAGGTCCGAGCCAGATGACGGCTCTGAATATCCTTGGCACCAATAATCCTCGCCAGATAAAATTCTGGGTAAGTAATAGGCCTTTTGCTCTTCAGTTCCGTGTCCTATCAGCATAGGGCCACACATTCCTAAACCCATAGGAGCTGTTTTAGGAGCATCTGATAAGGTTGCCTCTGTGGTCCATATATATCGCTGAGTGAGATCCCAGCCTGTACCGCCGAACTCTTTAGGCCAGGAAGGTGCTATCCATCCTTTCTCATAAAGTAGCTTGTGCCATTTCATGTTGATTTCATAGTCCTGAAACATCCCTGGACAAGCAGCGCTACCAGCCAGAAGTTCTGGCGTTAGGGCTGAATTAAGGAATTCTTTGACCTCTTGTCTAAATTTTTCATGTTCTTTGCTAAATGAAACGTCCAATCAAAAATCCTATTTGAGTTCGCTAACCAAAGATTCTAACTCAAATACGTGCTTGTCGATAAAGTTGTGTTTCCTAAGAGCGTCGGCAAGTTTAAAGAGATATGCACTATTGTTGCCGCTTGGCCCGGATGACACTGCGATTTGTTTAGCAATTGATGAGTCAGGAGCGGGGCCCAAAAATGCTGGGTTAATGCTTTTGGCGATGTAAGTTATAGCCTCTTCGTTGGTCTTGTCCGTAAAATTAAGAAAAACTTTTGTTTTGCTGTAACCGTTTTTTTCACGGTGATCTAGTTTTTCAAAAACTGATTTTACTGTCGATAACGAAACTAAATAGGCGATTCCGTCACAGTATCCTTTTTCGCAGGGAATTAGAGTCACCACTCGGCCTGGATTTTCAGGAGTACCCCTGTGATCGTGAGAGCCCTGCCAAAATTTTCTGACGAAACCTGACAGTGTGGCCGGTTTCCAGTCTAAGTAGGGGATATCTGGGTTCCATATCAGCGAACCATATCCAAATAGCCAAACATTTTTCATAATCTAAATTCTATATAGAAGAAAATAAATTTTCTTATGGGTTTCGAAGACTTGATGGATGTTCTTTAGTCCTGATGGTCGATTTGAGGGCTGTTTTAAGATCCTCGAAACAATGTAAACTTTATTAAAAAGGGGGAAATAGATGGCTTACGAATATGAATTGTTAACAGTAGAAGTAGATGAGCGCTTGGCATGCGTGACTATCAGTAATCCTCCTATCAATCTAATGACACCAGATCTGTATAACGAATTAAGAAATGTATGTATAGAGTTGGAGCATGATGACTCCTTATCTGTCGTTTTATTTAAGAGTGCGAACCCTGACTTTTTCATAGCGCATTTTGATGTTGAGGCAATACTGCAGTTTCCTACCGATGATGAGCCTCGCCGTGAAGCTGAACTCAATCCCTTCCATCAGATGTGTGAACGAGTCCGTACAATGGACAAAGTAACGATCGCTCAGATTGAAGGCAGGGTTGGAGGCGGAGGGAGTGAGTTTGTGTCTTCTATGGATATGCGCTTCGGAGTCTCGGGCAAGACTGTAGTTAATCAAATGGAAGTACCAATTGGTATTTTGCCTGGAGGATCGGGTACGCAACGGTTACCCCGCCTTATTGGCATGGGCAGAGCCTTAGAAGTCATTTTAGGGGGCGAAGATCTTGATTCAGAGACTGCTGAAAAATGGGGTTATTTGAATCGAGTGTTCGAAGCGAATGAGATAGAGGAATGGGTTGCAAACCTTGCGAAAAGGATTGCAGGATTCCCGGTGTCAGCGGTTCGGTTGGCTAAAGAGGCTGTCCTGGCGAGTGAAGGACCGATTGAAGAGGGCTTGCGAGAAGAAGCTTATTTATTTGCCCAGTTACTGCGTACACCAGAGTCACAGAGTCAGATGAAGCAATTTCTTGAGCTCGGAGGCCAGACTAAAGATGGAGAGCTACAAGTCGGAAAGCTATCTGGTAAGCTTGAGTTAAAAGATAGCTAGCAAGGCAGCTATTTGGTTGGGTTGTCGGTCACGCATTCCGGTGTATTAGTCGAATAGCGATCAAATAGATTACGGCTATGGGAATAAGTATTGCCAATATTGCAGGCAAACCGAAGACGCTCACCATGGGGCTGAATAGATTTTTTAAATACATAAACCCCAAACCAGAAAAGACACCTACTGCGATTCTTGATCCAGCCGAAGTTTCTCGCATAGGCCCGAGCAATATCGCTATAGAGTAGAGCGCTAAACCAATGTAAGCGAGGGGTTCTAATACTCGAGCCCAAAACGCAATAGAGTATTGGCTCTTCGCGATATTTTGTTCTTCTAGATAGTTAATCTGACGAGTCAGTTCCATCAGCGACATTTTTTTTGGTTCAATAAACGCCTGGCTTGCCAGCATGTCTGGCGAGATCGAGTTCGACCAGACTTTGCTATCGCTGATTGATGTGGTTACCTGGTTTGTTCCAAAGTTAGTTGTTTTGATGTCGATCAACATCCAATTTTGGCTTTCTGTTTGATAGCTGCCTGAGCGCGCATAAATGATTTCGTTTAGACGCTGTCTGTCGTCAATCCAATACTGAGTGATTCCCACGATATCTTTATTGCTTCCGAAAGCATTGATTCGCATAAATAGATTTTGGTCTTTAAACCAAAGCCCGCCTGAATTGCGCGAAAGGTCTTCGCTGTCAACGAATTGTAATTTTTGAATTTCAGCATTCTTTTCGCTATTTGGGATCAGAAATTCTGAGATTAGCATGCTGACAATGACCCAAAGTAGAATAGTGGGCATCAAGGATGTAAGGATTTTTAAGGGGGACCAGCCTGACGTTCTTAGTATGGTCAGTTCGTTGGATTCAGCTAATCGTCCCAGAGAGATTAATAGACCCAGAAATACGGAGTAGATGAGTAGTTCTTGCATCCTGTTCGGTGTGGTTGCCAAAATATAATTTGCGGCATCCCAAAATCCATAGGTCACACTACTATCGTTTAGTTCTTCGAAGAGAGCGAATAAGCTAGTCAAAGTCAGTAAGCAGCCGATGACGGTGACAATTGCAAGGTTGCATAATTTGAAGATGTATTTATCGATCACGTTCATTTTTTGCGCTTCTTAACTACTGTTGGCTTTCACAGTTAATTGTTCCATCGCCTCTTTAGCGGTACGAAAAATGCTCCCCGAGAGACGATTTTCTAGCTCTTGAAGATCTAGATTCTTTCCGAGCGATCCTTTTAGGTCGGACAAATTCAGAACTATGTTAATGCTTTTCAGTCGCTCGCTGAGTTTTGAAAACATGGCTAGTCCTGAGGTGTCGATTCTATTGACTGAACTGCACACAACGATAAATTGGGAAGTGGATTTTTTACTGTTGGCAAATTCAATCATTTTGATTTCTAAATTGTTCGCATTTCCAAAGAAAATATTTTCGTCAATGCGAACGAACATAAGGTTGGGGTGTATTTCGACCTCATAGCGTTCTTGTGATCTCAATTCCTCCGTTCCTGGGAGCCAGCCGACAATCGTAATGCTGGGATCGCTTGCTTGTCTCAAAAAAAATGCGATGGACAACAGAATACCTAGGACCAGTCCTACTTCAATTCCTATTGATAAGACCAAGATAAAAGTCGCAAGCCCGGAAATATTATCTAGTTTATGTGTCTTCCAATTTTCGAACATTACCGAAAAATCCAATAGACCAATTGCAGAAACAATGACAATCGCTGCTAGGATGGTTAGGGGCATTAGGCCGAATAATTCGTTAAAAAATAAAAGGCTAAAAACTATCACTATGGCACAGATTAATGAGCTGACTGGCGTTTTAGCATTAGAAAAATAGTTTACGCTCGATCTAGAAAAGCTACCGGCTACTGGATAGGCTCCTGTGATACCAGCGCCAAAGTTTGCGACGCTCAATGCTATAAGCTCTTGCTGAGCATCAATCGTCGTTTTTTCTCTGGTTGCCAAACTGGTTGCGATGGAAAAACTTTCGATATATATGACCAACGCAATAATGAATGACGCTGGAAAAATGCTAATCCACAACTTTAGGTCTATTTCGGGTAGAAGGAAAACAGGTAGACCTTGCGGGATTTGTCCGACGGTTTTCAGGCTCTTTAGATCGCCAAAATAGTAAACAAAAAAAATGGCACCGGAAATCAGGATGGCGGGCCCTAGTCCAGCTAATAGTGGAGTGCTCAAAGACTTGGATTGTTGAGGATTTGCCTCTTCTTTTGTCAGTGCCCATCGATAAATGATCAGGAACATAATTGCAGTTAGACCTAAAAGCAGGCTGATCCAATCCAACTGATAGCCTTGGCCTGTTAGTGTTTGAAAGAAGCCTATGGCAGATAAATCTGAAGAATTTTCTGTTCCGATTAACGTTGGTATCTGGCTTATTATTATTAACAGGACCGCTCCGTTTACAAACCCTGTTAGCACTGGATGACTGATTAAGTTAATCAGTGAGCCCAAGCGAGCTAATCTCAGGACGAGGAAGACCACCGCGACTTCTATGCAAATGGCTTGAGTGATGCTCAGATATTCTGCGCTGTATTTGGGCGCAAATTCCGAAACGGTCGAGACGATCATCACGGCTGCTATCGCGACGGGCCCAACAACCAGGTGTTTTGACGATCCCAGTAACGCATAGAGTATCATTGGCAGTAAGCAGGCGTATAAGCCGGCTTGGGCGGGAACGCCTGCCAAAAGAGCATAAGCAATAGCTTGCGGTATGGTTACCATTCCAACGACCAAGCCCGCAACCGTGTCTTGCATTAAAATCTGAGAATTGTAACCGAGCAGGTGTTTTTTAAGCGGAATCACAATAGAACCAAACTACCAGCGATTCGTATCGGGTAAGTCAAACATGATTTTTGATAATTTCGAGATTATTGTTTAGTTTATCAGTGTTAGCTGGCGTTTTTCACATTTGTAGTTAGGTACTCGCTTTAGTTTGGTTTTCCTGGATTTGCGATGCCTTTCGATTGGAGATATTGATATGAAGTCGAAAGCCGCGATCGCATTTTCTGCAGGGCAGCCTCTTTCCATAGACGAAGTTGATTTAGAGGGGCCAAAGTCAGGTGAAGTCTTAGTCGAAGTGATGGCTACCGGAGTCTGTCATACGGACGCCTATACCTTGTCTGGTGGTGATCCAGAAGGCCTGTTCCCCTCGATACTCGGCCACGAGGGTGCAGGGATTGTCAGGGAGATTGGAGGTGGGGTTGAAACTCTGGAAATTGGTGATCATGTTATACCGCTCTACACCCCAGAGTGCCGGCAATGCAAATTTTGTATTTCTGGTAAAACTAATCTATGTGGAGCGATCCGTGAAACACAAGGTCAGGGCGTCATGCCCGATGGCACCTCTAGATTTTCATTAAAAGGCGAGAGCCTCTTCCACTACATGGGGACCTCGACTTTCTCAAACTTTACGGTTCTACCCGAAATTGCCTTGGCGAAAATACGAGAAGATGCACCTTTTGAGAAAGTCTGCTACATAGGTTGTGGGGTAACGACAGGTCTGGGAGCAGTCATTAATACAGCCAAGGTTGAGCCTGGCTCAACAGTTGCGGTATTTGGTTTGGGTGGTATTGGTCTCAATGTCATTCAGGGCGCCCGACTGGTAGGCGCCGATCGTATCATTGGAGTTGATACAAACCCAAAGAAAGAAGCGCTCGCAAGAAAATTTGGTCTAACCGATTTTATTAATCCAAAGAACAGCGCTGACGTAACGGCTGAAATAATTGATTTAACTGATGGGGGTGTCGATTACTCCTTTGAGTGTATTGGAAAGCCGGAGGTTATGCGGCAAGCGCTTGAATCCTGCCATAAAGGATGGGGTGAAAGTGTGATTATCGGTGTTGCGGCAGCTGGAGAGGAAATTTCGACTAGACCTTTTCAGCTGGTTACGGGTAGAACCTGGAAGGGGACTGCTTTTGGAGGTGCAAAAGGGAGAAGTGATGTTCCTCGGATTGTTGATTGGTATATGGATGGAAAAATAAATATAGATGATCTAATTACCCACCAGTTTCAATTGGAGAATATAAACGAGGCTTTTGATGTGATGCACGCTGGTGAGGGTATCAGGTCGGTGGTTGTCTATTGATGAGGTTAATTGATTGTGTCTAACTGGTTAGATCTTGTAGTCGAAAGTGCCATCGATCCAGAACGTCCTATCTGCGATCCGCATCACCATCTATGGGATCATCCGCAAAACCGATATCTTTTGACAGAACTTTTAGAAGATACTCAGAGCGGACATAACGTCGTTAAGACGGTGTTTGTTGAATGTTCATCGATGTATCGTAAGGAAGGCCCCGACGAGCTGAAGCCCTTAGGCGAAACCGAGTTTGTAAATGGGTTCGCAGCGATGTCTGCCAGCGGTCAGTATGGTGAGGAACTAGCGTGCAACGGCATAGTCAGTTTCGCCGATCTGACTTTGGGAAAAAAAGTTGGCTTTGTGCTTGATGAACACCAAAGGCTATCAGATCGTTTCAGAGGTGTTAGGCATGCGGCTGGTTGGGATCCGAGCGATGAAGTTAGAAACTCCCATACAAATCCTCCACAAAGTCTCTATTTAAATGAGGACTTTCGGGAAGGCTTTCAAGAATTAGCGAATAGACAAATGACCTTTGATGCCTGGCTATACCATCATCAGATCACAGAATTGACTGATTTGGCTCGATCCTTTCCGGAGGTGACGATTATTTTTGATCATTTTGGGGGGCCGCTGGGGATTGGGCCTTATAAGGGATTGAGTGACGAAATATTTGATCAGTGGGCGATTGATGTGGGCGAGCTTTCGAAATGTACCAATGTTTACGCGAAGCTTGGAGGGATTGTGATGCCCATCAATGGATTTGGGTGGCACAAGAATCAGAAGCCCGCTACGTCTGACGAAATCGTTCAGAAGACCGGCCGATATCACAAAAAGACGATTGAATTGTTCGGTCCAGACAGATGTATGTTTGAGAGTAATTTTCCTGTAGACAAGCAGAGCTGCTCTTACCTGGTTCTATGGAACGCGTTTAAGAAAATTGCTGAATCATTTGTGGAAGAAGATAAGCAGAATTTGTTTCACGACAGTGCCGTTCGAGCATACAAGCTCTGACTGCGTGGCAGCGCGATGAAAAGACACTTGTGGATTTGGTTTAGTCAGTGGGTTTCAAGACCTGGCGTCACGCCGATTGCTATGCGGATCGCTTCAAGGCTCGATTCCTTGTTTATGAAGCTAAGTGGAGGAAGATTTTATTTTAGCTTTGTAATTCCTGTTTTGATTCTGCGCTGTATTGGATACAAGACAGGACAATCGAGAGCGATACCTCTTCTCTATGTTTTGCACGATGACAAGCATTATGTTTTAGGGAGTCACGGTGCGTTACCAACCGAACCGGCATGGTGCGCTAATCTTCGAAAGCAACCAAAGGTGAGTTGGCAAGTTAAAAGGTCAATCTTTGAAGGACATGCTCGAGAACTTCCTGATAACGAAAAAGAGCTTGTTTGGAAGAAGGCCCTGGAAATCTATCCAGGCTACGCGCGCTATAAGGAACGCTTAGCCAGGCCTATCGCTATATTCGAATTAAGTTGTAGTTAACTTATTCTTTACTAACAGCGCTTAAATGAGTTCACCATATGAAATGGAATATTAAGTTGAAGTAAGATTGGGGTAAGCAAATATGTCACTCAGGATAATAGGAGCTGGGTTCGGACGGACAGGCACTCTGTCTTTGAAACTAGCGCTCGAACAATTGGGTTTTGAAAAGTGTTATCACATGATGGAAGTCCGCAATCATCCAGATCATGTGAATAGTTGGCGGGCTGCGGCTAGAGGTGAGCGGATAGATTGGCCGAAACTATTTCAGAGTTATCAGGCGGCGGTGGATTGGCCTAGCTGTAATTTTTGGCGTGAGCAAATGCAGGCTTTTCCAGATGCAAAGGTAATCTTAACTCTTCGTGACTCTGAAAATTGGTATGAGAGTGTTATGAAGACGATATGGCAAGTCTCTAAGGATCGGAAGGAAAAAGCGGCCAACGAAGCATCGTCGTTAATGGTCTTTGAATTGATTTGGGATGGAATTTTCAGTGGACGTATGACGGATAAAGATTATGTGATCGCCCAGTATGAGAAACATAATCAGATGGTTATTGAGGGGGTTCCAAAGCATAAGTTATTAGTGTTTGAGGCCGAAGAAGGCTGGTCTACTTTGTGCGAATTTCTGGGCTGCTCCATACCCGAGACCGGGTATCCAAACGTAAACACGACTAAGGACTTTGTTACTCGCCTCACCTCATCAAATTAAGACGGTTTGCAGCTTTAGATGTTCGAAACTGGTTTGCAATGCTTGATTTTCGCTGTCAAAACTAACTACTGCTACCGGTCAAAACGATGAGGATTGTCCCAGCAAACATGAAGACGATACTGGCGATAACAGCTACTCCTATTGCTCTTAGCATAGAATAGTACTGTCCTCCCATTTCTTCATAGCTCTTAAACATGTTGCCTTGCAATTGGTGTGTTATGACCAGGGCTAAAATGACTTGTCCAAAATTTACAGCAAACAGCACCGTTAAAGAGGCTCCTGCCATCTGTAGGCTAATCACCAACCAGATTAAGATGATCAACGTTGTTGCGAGGGCAACAATTTTCGCCGCTTGTTTTTCTCCCAGAGCGAGATAATTTGAGGTAATCATATAACCACCAGCCAATATGCTGCCAAGGAATGTCGCCACCCCGATGGAAGCTAGGGAGTAAAGCGACGGAAGGTCTTGATTGTCTTGTTCAGGGTCACTCATAGACTTAAAGTTCAAAGGCTCCAGTGCATCTTCTTGAATTTGGGGATAAAGATCAATGGTGCGCTTCAGTTCTTTGGAATAGTTTGTTTACTTATGTTTTGTCGTGTGTGGCGCAGACCTTTGGCCGTTTTTTGTAATACTGAGTTGCGGTTTCAAATGCTCCAGCCAGTCGCAGCAAAGCGAGGTCTCCTCTTGGCCTTCCGACGATTTGGAGACCTACTGGTAATCCGCTGATAGTGAATCCTGCAGGGACTGAAATTGCTGGAAATCCAGTAACAGTTACTGCGCAGCAGATCGTCATCCAGTCGATGTAGGTTTCCAGCTCACAGCCCTCAATGTTATTTATCCATTCTACTTCGTGGTCAAAAGGTGGTACTTGCGCGGCGGGTAATATAAGAGCGTCGTAATTGGCAAAAAAACGGGTAGCCTCTGAGTAGATTTCGCTGCGTGTTAACTCTGCTTGAACTATCTCATCGGTTTTGAGTTCTTTGCCTTTGTTGATATTCCAAATGGCCGTCTCTTTTGCGTGGGTTTTCCAATTTGGAACTGACTTGTCCAAGTTGTCGCCAAGTACTCCTAAGTTGAATGCTCGCTGTGTTTGAAAGACGCTCATCGCTTTCGAAAGATCGGGTTGGTTCTCCTCAACCTGACAACCAAGTTTAGAAAAAGTATTTGCTGCCTGGGCAATAATGTCCTGGACCTCTGAATCAATTGGCAGATTATTCAGTGAGGGGCTATAGGCAATCCGAATGTCTTTAAGGTCGTCTAAAGGAATCATGCCGTCAAGAAACGCATTCCCTGGTTCAGGTAGTGTCAACGGATCAGAATCGTGCGGCCCCGCAATGATTGAGAACAACAAGGCCGTGTCTGCCACGGTTTTTGCCATTGGGCCGGTAGTCGAAAGGCGGGCTGCCCAGCCGAAACCTCGATTTTTCGGCATTCTTCCAATTGAGGGCCTCAACCCAACTACATTGCAAAAACTTGCAGGGTTTCTCAGTGATCCGCCCATGTCGCTCCCATCGGCCAGTTTGAGCATTTCAGTAGCTAAGGCCACAGCAGCTCCGCCACTGCTCCCTCCCGGTGTTTTTGTTAAATCATATGGATTGAGGGTTTTTCCAAAAAGCTGATTGAAGGTGTGAGATCCTAGACCAAACTCCGGCGTGTTGGTGTGTCCAATGATGACAGCTCCTGCAGAGCGTAGCCGTGAAACGAGAGGATCATCTTCAGTGGCAATATTGTCAGCAAATGGCACGAAACCCATAGTAGTCGGCAGACCCTTAACCGCGATCAAATCTTTGATAGCCATTGGTAATCCATGAAGCGGGCCTCGATCGGCGATCGGCGTTGCGTCGCATTTGTTGGCCTCCTGGATTGCAGCTTCTTCGTCTATAAGGTTGACCAACGCGTTGACTTGAGGATTAACTAAGTTGATGCGCCGATAGGTTTCTCTCATTAGTTCAGAGGAGGAAGTTTCTCCTCGCTGTAGGTCTCGACATAACTCGACGGCGCTGATGAATTCCACAATTTGTCCCTGTGTATCCTTGGGTTATTTCTGCAAGGAATTATGCCAGACTTGGAGCGGAAAGTTTTTTTGTCCTAGTGACGTGTAGTCGCTTTACAAAATAAGGGAGTATCAAGGCAGTTAATGTTAAAACACAGTGATTCAAGGATAGATTGGCTTATTTTTTTTGGAAGCGTTGCGACCATTATTTTGTTGTGTATTCCCCTGGCGCTGAATCCTGATTCCGGCAAACAGTTTTTGGAGAACGCTTTTGATTACCTGACAGCAAACTTTGGTTTTCTTTATGTTCTTGCTGCAATAATCGTCTTTGGTTTTCTGCTGTATTTGGCGTTTGGACGATACGGGGACGTTTCTTTTGGAGATAGCGAACCGGAATTTTCTTCCTTCAGCTGGTGCGCGATGTTGTTTTGCGGAGGGATAGGAACAAGTGTCCTTTATTGGGGTACCGTCGAATGGGCATACTATTTTCAAGACCCGCCTTATGGTTTAGAGGCAGGGTCCTCTGATGCCTTGCTTTGGTCGATCAGCTATCCCATTTTTCATTGGGGATTTTTGGGCTGGGGATTCTACTGTTTGCCTGGAATTGCTGCCGGACTCGCATTTTACAGAGGTGGTGCGAAATCGCTGAGGCTGAGTGAGGCTTGCGCGCCTGTACTGGGCAGTTTGTCGCAGGGCCTGGTTGGCCGGTTTATTGATTTCTTGTATTTAGTTGGATTGATAGGTGCGGTTTCAACGGGTCTGGGCTTGGCTGTTCCACTGTTGGCTGAACTTGTGGCAAAACTTTTGTATCTGGATAGAGAGCAAATCGGGTTTGTCCTAGATGTGTTGGTGATTATGACTATCTCTTTGATTTTCTGTGGAAGTGTTTGGGTTGGCCTTGAAAAGGGAGTCAAACGCTTGAGTAACATCAATGTCTACTTTGCATTTTTCCTGTTGTCTTTCGTATTTATTGCGGGTCCAACGTTATTTATAGTTGAAATGGGAATTTCAAGCATCGGTCATCTAGTTCAGAATTTTATCAAGATGAGTACCTGGTTAGATCCTATCCAAAAGTCAGACTTTGTTGAGACGTGGACGATTTTTTATTGGGCATGGTGGGTCGCTCTGGGGCCGTACATGGGGATTTTTATAGCTCGTATCTCTAAGGGTAGAACACTGAGACAAATAATTCTTGGTTGTTTGATCTATGGCACCTTGGGCTGTACTTTATTTTTTGTTGTATTTGGCAATTATGCAGCCTACTTGGAGCTGAATGGCTTTATTCCAGTGCTATCGACTTTAACTGAGGCGGGTGCGCCGGTAGCGATTATCCAAGTGCTTGAAACCCTCCCTTGGTCCACGCTAGTTCTGATTGCATTCACGGTGCTCTGTATAATCTTTGCTGCGACAAGTTTTGATTCTGCCTCATATACGTTAGCCATGGTTGCCACTAAAGAGTTAGGGCCTGATGAGCACCCTGATAAATGGCATCGAATGTTCTGGGCTTGTCTGATCAGTCTCCTGCCAATCACGCTTATTTACATGGGCGGGTTAAAACCTCTTCAATCAGCAGTCACGCTTGCGTCTATACCCTTGCTGATTATTTTTGGAGTGATGGTCTGGGGACTGAAAATTAATCTAACAAAATTAGAATTTGAGAGAGGTAATGAGAAGGAGCTCTAGTGGATATAGTTGATTTCTATACTGAGCACTGGAAACAGATCGAGGACGAGCGCTTCGTAAGATATGAAAAAATGTTTGTGTGGAGCGAGGGCCAGTTAAAGTTGCTCGAACCTGCAGACATCCAGTCTGGGCACAACGTTTTAGATCTGGGATGTGGGCCGGGCTCTCTCTCTTTCGGAATATCTGGCTTAGTTGGAGAAAGTGGCATGGTCCACGGTGTAGATATTAACGAGAGGTTCGTCTCCTTTTCGCGGGAAAAATACAAAGATCACAAAAATATTTCCTTTCAGAAAATTGAAGATCATCAATTGCCTTTCGAGTCAGATTTTTTTGATCGGGTAATTTGTAAAAACGTCCTCGAGTATGTGCCTGATTTAACTTCCTCCTTAGCAGAGGTTAAAAGGGTGTTAAAGCCCTCTGGAAAATTACACGTAATCGATAGTGACTGGGGGTTTGTTATTGTTGAGCCTTGGTCGAAGGAAACTATTGTGGAGTTTTTTGAGGCTGCCGCGCCGGCTTTTAAGGAGCCTCAAATTGGCAGAAAACTAATGGGTGTAATGAAAAAGGTAGGCTTCGATAACGTGTCAGTAGCCATTGTGCCTTTTGTTGATCAAAGTGGCTCGGGACTCAATGTTCTTAATAACATGGCAAGTTACATTAAGAATTTCGAAACGATGCCTTTGAAAAGAGTTGGGGAGTTAATGGATGAGGCCGAGAAGTCGGTGGAGGAGGGCACCTTTCTCTTTTGTTTGCCCCAGTTTTTGGTTACCGCTTCGGAGTAAGTTCAAAGTCAGTTCTGAGTCATCCCAACGGTGGGAGAAGCGCGACTCATCAATGCCACGTTAGGTATTTTGATTTTGGCTTTTTATGGTGTTTGATTGTCCGCTTTTAGGATGTCTGAGGCTTTTTCACCTATCATGATAGCAGCGGCATTGGTATTGCCTGAGACGACATACGGCATGACCGAGGCATCTGCCACTGATAAACCGGATACGCCCTGGACAAAGAGATTTTCATCCACAACTTTACCGATACTGCATGTGCTAGTTGGATGGTAAACGGTACTTGCGTCCCCTCGAATATATTCCAACAGCTCGTCGTCAGAAGACGTATCTATATCCGGACCCGGGGATAGTCTTCCGGTTAAATGGTCTTGAAGTGGTTCAGCTGAGAAAATGTCGAGAAGCAAACGAACACCTTTGATGATCGTTTGCCGATCTAGATCGGCGCTCAGGTAATTCGCGTGTATTTCCGGTGCGTCGCTTGCTTCCGCAGTGCGAATATGGATTGAGCCCCTTGATTCAGGACGACTTTGGTTAACGACGGCAGTCATTGCTGGAATCTTTAACGGTTCTATTTTGCCTTCATTATTATAAAGCGTGGCCCCCGAAGCGAAATGAATTTGAACGTCCGGAGCTTCTAATCCGTCCCTTGTGTACCAGAACCCGCCTACCGGAGCCGAACCTGTGGTCAATGGGCCGCGTCGTCCCAAAAACCATTTCATTACTGTCGGTATCAGTCGGAGGCCTTGCACTTCTCTATTGATAGATTGAGAGGGCTGCGTCCCGTAAACGACTTTGCTTAGGAGGTGATCTTGTAAATGTTCGCCCACATCTGGATTATTATGAACAACGGGTATGCCCAGTGTGTGTAATCGCTCCGCGTCTCCTATGCCAGATAGCTCTAACAGTTGCGGTGAATTGATCGATCCGCCAGAAAGAATTATATGCCGGGCCTCTACTTGCTCGAGCGCACCGTTCCTCCTTATTTGCAGAGCGGTTGCCTTTTTCTGCTCAAAAATAATTTTTTCTGCTTTAGCACTCGAAATAACTTTTAAGTTTTTACGCTTTTTCGCGGAACTTAAATAAGCGGTCGATGTGCTCCATCTTCTGCCGTTGTGTTGGGTGAATTGGTAGTAACCTCCGCCAGCCTGATCTTTCCCATTAAAATCCGGGTTTCTTGGAATACCTATTGATTCCATAGCATCCAGGTAAATGTCATGGACTGGTCTCTTGTCTCTAACGTCCTCTACGTAAAGGGGACCGTTATCTCCATGCAGTTCATCTTTATGAGTTTGCTGGGTCTCGGATTTTTTGTAATAAGGAAGCACTTCTTCCCAAGACCAGCCTTTAGCCCCAGCTTGTTCCCAAGCCGCAAAATCCAGAGGAACCCCTCTAATATAGATCATTCCATTGATCGCGCTAGAACCCCCAAGAACTTTTCCTCTTGGCCAGAAAATTTTTCTTTCGTTGAGTTCTATCTCAGGAGCCGTGTGATAACCCCAATCGACCCGTGGATTATTAAAATTGCTGGCCCAACCTGCAGGAATGTGAATGAAAGGAGACCAATCTTTACCACCTGCCTCAATGAGGCAAATTGAGAGATTCGGGTCTTCTGAGAGTCGGTTAGCTAGTACACAACCTGATGATCCGGCTCCAACGATGACATAGTCAAATTTCGCCACGGGTCTCTTCCTTTAGTGCTTCTCAAAAGAATGCCGTTAATTGGGGCTATTAGACAATATTGACTTATTAGATTACTTGTAGGATTGATTATCGGTTGAATGATTGGGTTGCTTTGGTTCAGTATATTGTCAGTCGTAGGTGAGGGAGAGATAAATGGGGAGAAGCATTCGAGGCCAAGCAGCTGTCGTCGGAGTAGGTGAAACAGAGTATTTTAAGAGGGGGCAGTCACCCGATGCTGAGTTTGTTCTTGCATTAAATGCCATTATGGCGGCCTGCGACGATGCGGGAATTTCTCCGCAGGAAATCGATGGATTTGCGTCTTTTAGTAACGATCGAAATGATCCCTCTAAATTGGCAGCTGCATTAGGCTGCAAAGAATTAACCTTCTCCAATATGCAGTGGGGTGGTGGCGGAGGCGGTGGCTCGGCGGCAATAGCTAACGCCTGTGCTGCGATACATGGTGGCTTGGCTGATGTGGTAGTGGTGTATCGGGCTTTGGCACAGGGACAATTTGGTCGATTTGGTCAAGGATCTAGAAGCAATTCAGTTTCGGGTGATATGGCCTACACGTTGCCCTATGGCTTGATGTCGCCGGCACAGATGTTTGCCATGAAGGTCGTCAGATTCATGCATGACTTTGAACTAAAGCAAGAAACTCTGAGAGCGATCTCTATGGCGTCTTATTATCATGCGCAAAATAATCCCCGCGCAGTTATGCATGGAAGACCGCTTACCGAAGAGCAATATGAAAATTCAAGGTGGATCGTCGAACCTTTTCATCTTTTTGATTGCTGTCAGGAGAATGATGGTGCTGCCGCGATGGTGCTGGTTTCGGCCGACAAGGCGAAAGATTTGCGAGAAAAACCGGCCTACGTCCTGGGTGCTATGGGTGGATCTCACTACCGTGCTGGGGCAGCAGTTCATAATACGCCTGACTATGCGACCTCCACTTTTAAATCCATTACTCCTCGTTTGTATGAGATGGCTGGGGTTGGCCCGAAAGATGTAGATGTTCTGCAGAGTTATGAAAATTTTACTGGAGGAGTGCTGATGAGCATCGTCGAGCATGGCTTCTGCAAGCCTGAAGAGTGTAATGAGTTTTTTACAAATGATCGATTTAGGGCTCCTGATGGTGATTTGCCCCTTAATACGAGCGGCGGCAATTTGGCGGAGTGTTATATGCATGGTCTGGGTCTAAATATTGAGGCTGTCCGTCAACTTTGGGGAGAGTCGAGTAATCAAATTGACAATGTAAATGTATCTATGGTGATTTCAGGTCCAATGGTTACGCCGGTTAGTAATTCGATATTCTGTAGTGAGGCGGCCTTATGAGTAGTTATTATCTTAATGAAGGGTTGCCTAGACCTAAACCGAGTCCATTAGATGCGCCCTTTTGGGAAGGCCTGCAGAATAACGTATTGAAACTGCAATATTGTCAGTCCTGTGGTAGCTGGCAATGGGGTCCAGAATGGATTTGTCATCATTGTCTCAGTGACAATTTGATATTTAGGGAAGTGAACCCAGAGGGGACGATATACAGCTACGAAAGGGTTTGGCACCCGGTTCACCCGGCCCTCGCGGAACAAGGTGCCTACCTTATCGTTCTCGTGGAAATGCCTGAGGCTGGTAACGTCAGATTGGTTGGTAACCTAGTAGGTGATCCTCATCAAGTTGTTGAGATCGGAAAAGCAGTTAAAGGAGTCTTTGAACACCATGGTGGAGAGGAGCCTTATTCCCTATTGAATTGGGCTTTGGTTTAGAGCTGAGTGATGCTGGGTCAATAAGATTCCAGCATACCCCATAGATCAGAATTCCATGATGGCTCGGCCTTGAATTTCTCCTTTCTCCAAGGCTTCTGTTGCTAGGTTGATGTCCTCAAGCGCGTACCTTGCGGTAACCATGGATTCCAGATCCAGATCGCCGGTAGAGTGCCAGTCAAGGAAAGTTGGAAAGTCTTTGTCTGGAGCGCAAGAGCCGCCTATGCTTCCGATGAAATGTTTCTCGTTCACCAACATATCTATTGCATTAAGTTCGACACTCGTTGTCGGGACTCCAACTAACACAGCGGTACCACCATCTGCTTTGCCGAAATGACCGCTTCTGCAGGCAGGAACAATCTGTTCCATTGTGGTTTTGATGCCTATGCAATCAAAGGCAAAGTCTGCTCCCGAAACGGGCCTGCCTTGCATCGTATATTTGCCCGACTGAGCGGTTAGCTCGTGGATAGCCTGAATCGGATCCTGGTTTTTGGCGTTCACTGTATGAGTGGCACCAAAGGACTTGGCGAAAGCCAGTTTTTCATCGTCTAGATCTATAGCAATGATCGGGTCCGCGCCAACTTTTTTAGCCGCAACTACAGCTGATAGACCTACCCCGCCAACTCCAAATATGGAAACGCTTTGACCAGCTTTTACCTTGGCCGTGTTGATTACGGCGCCAGCACCCGTCATTACGGCGCAGCCAATGATTGATGTCACGTCCTTTTTGATGGCTGGATCGACCTTCACTACGAACTGTTGATCTGCAATTGTATGGTCAGCCCAAGTGAAGACATTTTGTGCTACGGCTGTGCCGTCGAAGACTGAAAGTGAAATCGGTTCTGGCGGTATGGATGATTCATCGACATTTCTGGGGACCCAGGTCACCATGACGGTATCTCCTTCGCTCACATGACTAACCTCATCTCCCACCTTTGTTACCACACCGGTAGATTCGTGGCCCAGTAAAACGGGCGTTTTCCTTGGAGCGTGAATCTGGTGCAACTGTGAGTGACAGATTCCAGAGGCATATTGTTTGACGATTACTTGGTTTGGTTTCGGATCAGGTAAAAGAACTTCTTCAATTCTTAAAGTAGGAGAGTCTTGGGGTAGTATCGCGATATTCGCTTTTGTCATCTTTCACCTAATTCGATTTATACTTTATGCTATTCCTTCGAAGGTAGATTTGCTAGCGACCTGCTTAAGTCCGCTAGCGAAATGAGTTAACAAAAAATAGGAAGAAATAGTATGAAATTGCATGAATCGCCGTCTCCTAATGCGAGGAGGGTAACTGTTTTCATGGCAGAAAAAGGAATCGAGTGTGAAAAGGTATCGGTTGATATCCGTGGAGGCGAGAATATTCAATCAGAGTATTTGAGAAAAAATCCGGCCGGGCGAGTTCCTGTTTTAGAATTAGATGATGGCTCATTTATCTCGGAATCCATGGCTATTTGTCGATACCTGGAAGCAATTCAACCTGAACCGAATCTATTTGGTGTGAGTGCAATCGAGATTGCGAATGTGGAAATGTGGCAGAGACGGGTCGAGTTAAATTTATTTTCAGAAATTGCTGGTGCTTTTCGGAATATCACGGGTTTTTTTAAAGATCGAGAAACCTGTGTTGAGGAGTGGGGCCGGGTTTGCGCAGAAAAAGCGCCTAAGGCTCTCTCGATGTTTGATGATCAATTATCGATCAATGAGTATTTGGCTGGAGAACGCTTTACGGTCGCCGATATTACTCTTGCTATCACGCTTGATTTCGCAGAAATGGTCAAAGTCGCGCCTTTGCCGACTTTGGATAATATTTCCAGATGGCGCGAAGGAGTAGTTGCCCGAGCTAGCTTGGCTGCAAACTAAGTTTATCTCAACCTATTGAATAGGGCAGGGTCTTGTACCCTGCTTTGTTCATCGCGGCTTCTATTGCATCTTTGTTGTCTTGGCAAAGGGCGATCATAGAACCGCCTCCGCCTCCACCCGTAAGTTTTGCACCAAGTGCTCCGTGACTTCTAGCAATATGAACCAACTCCTCTAGTTCTGGAGTGGAAAGCTGCAAAGCGTTGAGGTAGCCGTGGCAAATATTCATGAGTTCGCCCAATTCTTCGACCTTTCCTGTTTTCAAACAATCGAGACCAGATAGCGTTAATTGCGCGATTTGATCGAATAAAGACTCGTAACGTTCTGGCGACTGTGTCCATGCGTTCCTCACTTTAGTAACCGTTTCTGCTGTTAGGCTTTCCATTCCCGTAATCCCTACTACTAGCTCGATGGGTTGTCCGAGGTTTATTTCTTCGAACGTTGGCTGACCCTCCGCATTTGTATAGAAGAGGGCGCTTCCGAAGGTTGCGACCGTGTTATCTACGCCCGAAGGTGTTCCATGTGCTGCCTTCTCGCATTCGTAAGCGAGCTCATTTATTTTTTGGTCAGACAGTTTGGTGCTAAAGTGGTGATCGATTGCCCTGATGATTGCTACCGCAAGAGCCGATGAGCCTCCAAGACCCATCGCTTTAGGCACATTTGGAAACACATCAATTTCCATGTTGGCATCATCAAGCCCCATTTTTTGAATGACATCGGCCAGTATCCCCGCGAAGCCCTGTGCGTTTACCTTGACCTTTTGTTCTAGGCCCCACCTTGGGATGATGATGTTAATACCGTCGCCTGATTTGTCCGATCTGACTGAAGCCTCCACGGCTAGTGGGATTGGCAGTGCTATCGCCGGGCGCCCATACACTACGGCGTGTTCTCCTAGGAGTATGATTTTTCCGCAAGCTGACTGTCGTTCACTTGTCTCAGGCCGTGTTATTTTTCTGGCTAGGTTGCCAGCTATTTCCTTTGCCTTCCAGACTTTGATCTCTCCGGATTCGATCAACTGATCGACTACAGCTTCGAAATATTCATCATTAACACCGGCGCTGCTTGCGACGCTGCGAGCATGGAGGGTCATGTGGTTTTGCTGAATACCATCGGTTGAAAGCGATCTAAGAGCTGCAAAATTTTGTGCCAGCCCAACTGATGCCATTATGCCTGCAAGCTCAGAAGCGCTAGGAGAACCAAGCAGACGGTGGTTTATCTTGACGCTAGGATTAGTCTCAAGAGATCCGCCTACAGTTCCTACTTTCATTGGAATCGTAATTTCACCGATCAGATCTCCGTGTTCGCCTGGATACCATTCGGTTAATGCTTTGTAGTGACCCTCCTTTGCGGCATAAGCATGGGCTGCGGCTTCGATTGCTCTCCAATCGTTGCCAGTTGCAATTGCTACTGCGTCCACGCCATTCATGATGCCTTTGTTATGGGTTGCTGCTCTGTAGGGATCGACTAGCGCAAGGTCATTGGCAAGCACTATCCCGTCTCTCACCTCTTCACCGGAGAATCCTTTACCTGCAAGATTTATCGTGGGTATCTCAACTTTAACCTTTGCGATAGCTCTGTCCGTTAAGTTAGAAAGAATTCTTAGAAAGACCTTTCCTTGTGTCAGTGTTTCTACGAGCGATGCGACAGCTTCGCACATTGCGTTAACTAAATTAGCCCCCATGGCTTCTCGCGTGTCGACTAGAAGATGCACTACGACCATGTTTCTGGAGTCATGTGTGGCTTTATGCTGATAGACCTCAATATCGAGTACTCCGCCACCTCTAGCTACCATTTTAGGATGCAGACTATTTGCTAATGAAATTATTTCAGATTTCTTCTCTTCGACATTTTTAACGGCAAGTCCAGGGTCGCCTGAAATGACAGACTGTACCTGTCCTATTAATATTGTGTCGACTTCGTTTGTCGTAAAACCGCCACTTAGGCGCGAGATTCTCGCGGCTCCTGAGAGTCCAGCTACGATAGAGGGTTCTTCTACCGCTAGAGGCACCACATAATCCTGATTGTTGATCAGGAAATTAAGAGCAACCCCCATAGGTAAGCCAAAAACCCCCACAACGTTCTCAATCATTTTGTCGGCCACATTGATATTTAGTTGGTGGTCAGAGCTCGTCAGTTGACGAACATCGCTGGATGAAAGGATGCCCTTCTCGTGTAACGCGCTTATTCTTTCAAGAATTGTCATCTTAAAAAAATTGGGGATTCGTGATTTACCTGATGATTCGTTTTTAGGTCGCTTTGACGCCATTAAGGCTCATCTCCATATCAAGGTTTATAAATTTTAGAGCTGCAACTCGCTGACAGAATCTGCTCAAAGCCTCCGATTCGAAACCAAATGCGATACCAACATCGCCGCCACCAGCGCCGCAGGGCTTGTACACCAAACCCAGTTCGGATGCGATTCTATCTAACCTTTGATGCGGAGTGGTAAATATTTTTAACTTTCCAGCGTCATCAAAGTTTTTTAGGCATTCTTTGTAATGGGTTATTGCGTCTAGCGAAAAGCCATCGCCCGTTAATTTATCTGTAGCTAAACAAAGATCGCGAAGTGTTGTTCTTGTTTTTGAATTTTTGATCAATTCAAAATGGGCTAGATGGTCGCGAGTGTTTGAGGATTGCCCCGTCCAGACGGCCCGCCATTGTAGCGCCTCTGGGAGACTATGAGGACTTATGCTCAATCCGGTTTTTTTCTGGAAGCTGATTACTCCTCCATGCCAGCTGGTGGCGACATCTATGCCGCTTCCAGACCCCTTTTGCCAATGATGGTGTATCGCAAGAGCATCTTCTAGCGACGCTTCCTTGTCGAGCATTTTGCTCAGTGCCAAGTAGGTTGCCGTAATTAATGCAGCTGAAGACCCCAAACCAAACTTGCTTTGATCGAAGTAAAACTCCGACGTGTCCGAATGTATGGAAAAGGGGGTGTGATAGTCAGTGAACCCAAGTTGTTTCAAGCAAAGCTCGGCAAATTCACTTGTCGGTACGGTGCAAAAATCTGGTTCAAAGACATGTAGCCCTGGAGTGCTGAAGCCTGAGGACAGAAATCCCCAGCCTGCCTGGGTCGCACTTAAGGATATCCTCGAGAAACGATCTATTGCCATGGATACAGCCGGGGCTCCTTCGAGAACGGCATATTCACCCCACAGAATTATTTTCCCTGGGGCACTGACTTCAATTTTGTATGATTTCGGCTTCATCGCCTATTTCGCAGCTGGTAATGTTCTTGCTGCCTACCACGGAAGCAAGAGCTTCGATTACTTTGGCTTCACTTTCTGGAAGGCATATTGCTTTAACTTGGGGGCCAGCGTCCGTTGTAAAGAAGACGGCCTGCCCAGAATTACGAAGTTCACGTATTAGTTGAATACAGGCCAGAGTAGCAGGTGCCCAATAGATTAGTGGGGGATCACTAGAGATCATTGTTGCGATCATTTTCAAGCAGTTTTTTTCTGATAAATCGGCCAGCTTGTCGAAATCCCTATTTCTGATCGCTGTGAGGGCTTCATCGAAATCCTTCTGTGCTTCGTTAACCCATGATTGGTAAAAAGGAGAAGTGAATCGTGTGATTTCCATCCCTTTGCTGGAACCAGTCTTTTTTTTCTCGATATTTATTGTCGCGATGACTATCCGTAGGGGCCAGTAATCACGTTTTACTATTGGCTCGGCCTCCCAGTCTGGACCTTGCAGGCCAACGAATCCTCCATGGATCGAACGGGCTGCGCTGGCCGAGCCTGTCCTTGCGATTGAGGATATTTTTCGTTTAGAAAAGCCCAAGGAGAAGTGAGTGTTTAGGGCCATGGTCAGAGCCGCGAACCCTGCAGCTGAGGAGGCTAGACCAGCGCTGGTTGGGAAGTTATTTTCGGTTTCAATCCTAATATTCTTAACGCTATGTGTTTGTCGCAAGGAGTTTAAAAACTGTGAGATCTTTTCGTCTTGTACTGATTTTCCGTTGATGTAAAGAACGTCAATTTCGCTGGTTGAAATGGTTGTTCTTGTTGTCAATTTGGACAAGGTGATAGAAAGACTCGGCGTAGAGGGAAGATTTAGATCACTATTACTTTTACCCCAGTACTTTATAAGGGCGATGTTTGGATGGGCGAGCGCTGTTGTTGAATGAGTCATTATCCTTAGAATTCTTCTGTTTCTTTCACTATTGTCTGCAGCTTCACAATAAAGTGATCGATTCGCTTCTGAGTAAATGGTAAATCTAAAGCGATGAATGCCATGCCAAGAGGGAACATCCAAAAACCAAGGATAGGTAAAAAGCCAAGAACACCGCCGATCATCAACAGAACGCCCAGTAAAGTTCGTAATCCGTAG
>CAJWGQ010000004.1 GCA_913041025.1 uncultured Gammaproteobacteria bacterium
GCCATCAATAAAAACCTGCTGGATATTGATTACTTAACACTTGCAGCAAGCAACTGGCCCCTAAGGCAGGAGGCCAATGGGGGTGTTGGGTCGTTATAGAAGTGCTGGGACTTTTTGAAGCTTCTGGAAGTTGTCAAAGATCCGCACTCAGAACAGAGACGAAGTCTTTAGAACTTCTATACGCTATCGATTTTGTAACTAATCTTTCATGAATGCTGAAAACAAATGCTCTTAAGACTTACCTTTTATGGCCCTGCTATGACTTCTATTCTGATGTCGTTACTAACAGCTATTTACTGCAGGTACTGCCACCCCAATGACAGCCTGGTAAAATTAATATAAGTTTTCAAAAGTGTTATCAGCATTCTATGAATCTTATTTTTATATGATTTCTAGTAGCCAGTTACTATAAGTAACGTCCTCTCAATAACAGCCCGCTAAAACTTAAACTAAATTGTCTATGTATAAGGTGCGAAAGCGAAGACGAACGAAGATGTTCTTGGTTATGGTCCTTCTGACATTTGCGTATTTGGATTACGCATATGGAACAATCACTCCCGCGCCAAAGAAACAGCTTCAAATAAGAGTATTGGTTTACAACACCCATGGCCTTCCGTCGATTATCGCTGGAGATAAGCCACGTATTCGCTTCCCTATTATTGCTTCTCTAGTCACTCGTTACGAACTGGCATTACTGCAAGAGGACTTCGCGCATCACGATTTATTGGTACAAAAACTAACAAAGAAATCCAGAGTGTTTCGGGGAGAAAATCCAAAAATTGCTCGATGTTTTGTGTGTGCTCCATCAGGATTAACTTTAATCACCCAGACTTCAAACAAAGATTGGAAAATCAAGAAAATTTCTTTTCACGCCTTCGAGGACTGCTCTGGTTGGTTAAACCGTTTAAATGATTGTTTCGCTCAAAAAGGTTTCCAAGAAATCGCACTTGTATCGACTAGTGGTCATGATCTTTTATTAATTAACACTCACCTAGACGCGGGGCGCAGCCAATGGGACCGCGAGGCAAGGAAAAAACAACTAGAGCAGTTAGCGTTCGCAATTGAAAAGGCAGTCAGGAAGGAAGCCATTATCGTTGGTGGAGATTTCAATCTTGATTGGGATGATAACGAGGATAAAAAACTGCTTTATTCTTTCCTTGATCGATTGAAGCTTAGTTTGGCGGTAAGAGGCGGAGCGAGCAATAAGAGATGGAGAACTCTTGACTATATTTTTTTTCGCAGTGGTTTGAATGCGCAACTAAGAGTTGCTGACTCAGGTGAAGATTTGTCTTTTTCGCCAGATTCACAGCCTTTGAGTGACCATCCTGCTATCTATGCAAATTTTTCTGTGCGCTAACATAGCTCAATCGAGACGCCTGCAGATAAGTACCAGCATTAAGTTAGTCGATAACGCGTTCTTAATTCGGAGCCGACGCCGGCTGATATTGGTAGTATCCTTCAAGCGGAATCATAAGATGTACATACGGCGAACCCTCGAACATGACGTAAGGTGCGCCAGTGGTAAAATCAGTGGTCTGTCCCTCGAGTGATGCCGGATCCTGGGGCATCAGCATTAGATGCGGGCCCGACTCAATATAATGGCGATGCCCAGCGTCCTTTTGACCATCAGTATGAGGCTTAAAATTATCGGTGCCCAAATCCCCGTGCAACATCCAAATCCATCCGTCAGCTTCTAACTTTGGCGTCTTGTTTGTTTTATACGCTTCAGCCCATGCAACAGCGTTTGCGTCCGAGCATGCTGGAATCGCGTGACGTGGAGTTTCAAAGCCTCCCTCGGGCATCAACATAAAGGGCTCGCATCTCCATCCGTTCGTCCCTGTGCGCAGAATTTCACCTGAAGCTCCTATTACCGTCGCTTTTTCTCCGATGAATGATGGCGCGGCACTCGTATAGGTTTGTATTTCCCATTCTTTGGTGCTGCCATTTTGTCGGTGTGTATCTGCCAGAATTTCAACTGATACCATCGACGTGAAGAAAGCTCAGCCTAAAAGCATCAATTTATTTTTCATGAACCCATGACCTAAATTTTGATTGTACGATGGACAACGTTTTTCAAAGATTACACGACCTTCTGTTAGAGAAGGAGCGCAGACGATACCTCGGATATGTCTAATTGATTGTCGTTCCCACACGATGAGTTATTTACGATAAATCAGCTACGAACGCGCTGACGCTTCAAATGTTTTCCACGTGTAAGAAGGTAATTATTCGGAGAGAAAGAGATTAACTAGTCGAGCCGAATAATCTTTCCTTGCTCCCACAAGCCACTTTTTGTTTCTCCATTAGCGCGTATTTCGGTGCCTAAACCATGAGGTTTATTATCTTGCCAATCACCCTCGTACATACTCCCGTCGGGTTTTACTAAGACACCCTTCCCTTGGCGCCTGCCGCTCGCCCATTCACCCTGGTATTTAGCACCGTCAGCCCAAAAGTAGTTGCCTTCACCATGATGTACATCCTCTTTGAATTCTCCGACATATTTGTCCCCGGCCCAATTACTGCTAGAACCAAACGTTATGGTGCCGGTTCCGTGTCTTTGGCCTTCCTTCCAGGATCCAATATATTTCGTTCCATCCATCCACTCGAAAACACCGTGGCCATTGCGTTTCCCATATTTGAAATTGCCAACATAAATATCTCCGTTAGCATACATCTTGGTGCCAGCACCGTCCGGACGACCCTGCTTCCACTCGCCCGAATAACTTCCCCCATCTGCAAAAGTGAGAGTGCCGTGCCCATGACGAGTCCACTCTTTGAAGTCGCCTTCGTATATATCGTAATCGTATTTGAAAGTACCGTTCCCATTCTTGCAGTTGCCCCTAAGACATTCGGCGTAGCTCGTTGTCCCTCCGCAGAGGAGTGTCAGTAGCACGGTGATCGCTAGACTAGGGCGCATGTGTCTTGTTCAAATGTCATAGTTCGAATGGATCTTTGCAGAGATCTACATACATGCATAGGGTGGTGCTAGGGCCTCCTGTACATGTTAGGGATGGGTGGACCTTTTCCTTTCCAACGATATCGATGACAGTTTGGGTTGTTGAAAGGTTACCATCTGATAGAACAGCCACTTGGCTGGGACCTGTTCTACCGAAAGGTGTGCAGTTTCGAATAGCTACTGACATTGTCAACAACCGCGTTCGTGCGCGAGTCGGAAACAAAGCATATGCCCTCGTCGATCACAGTAGCTACGTAATAAGTCAACTTCCCAGTTCCTCAATCAGCTATCAAGATTTTCCCCAAGCTCGGCCGCACACCAACTGGATAGCTCCCAAAAACGAATCTTTTTGTACAGCGCGCCACGACTGTGCATCAGTGCACAGTATTAGATCACTTCGAACTCAACCAGAGCGAATCAGTATTCTAATAACTACTGCGCTTTGGGAACCGCACGCACCTTCAGATTAGGGTAGTCTCGCCAAATTCCCGGACTTTTATCGCTGTTTCAACTTGCAAGCTTTGCTAGAGTTTTCGCTAAAACAATAACACCTTGCTTTATCTCATCCGGCGATGTGTATTCCTCTGGGCGATGGCTGACCCCTCCCTTGCTCGGCACAAAGATCATCCCCATAGGTGCGACTTTGGCCATGAACAAAGCATCATGATACGCGCGGCTGACCATTCGTCTTGATTTAAATTCACACGCCGCGTCTTCGATCGATGCGATAAGTTCGTCATCAGCGAATGCCGGTTCATCAGAGTTAATGGTCCTCATCTCGAGTTTCAAATCGCGTTCGGATGCCAGAACCTCTGCCCTTTCCTCAATTTTGCTCACCACGGCATCACGGGTTTTCAACTCTGTATCTCTGATATCGATCGTCATTCTAACCTTACGAGGTATGCTATTTACCGCACCCGGGTACACCTCCAGTATGCCAACGGTTGCAACCGTATCTTTACTATCACTGTTCACCGCCAACTCCTCCGCATGCGCAGCAAGTATCGCCGGTGGAATCAGCGCATCGCGACGGTCTCCCATCAGTACCGTACCCGCGTGGCCACCTGAACCTTCAAAAGTTAATTCAAGGGAAGCAGGTGCCGCGATCGCAGTAACTACACCAATGTCCAATGATTCCGCCTCTAGTACAGGGCCTTGTTCAACGTGCAATTCAACGAACGCTTTATATTCGTTACCTTTTAAGGGTACAGATGCTAACGGACCCATATAACCTGCACTGGTTCGCGCCTGATCGAAACTAATACCATCTGAATCCTTCAACTCAGCAAGGGATGCAGGTCCGAGCGCGCCGCCAAGCAGGCGCGATCCGCAGCACCCAATGCCAAACCGCGTAGGTTCCTCTGATGTGAACATAATGATGTCGATTGATCTTTTGGGTTTGAAGCCAGCTGCATGCAGAGCACGAACTGCTTCAATGCCTCCAAGGACACCAACAGTTCCATCGAAACGCCCAGCGTGCGGTATCGCATCACAATGAGATCCACTGCCTATTCGAGCCAAATCTTCCATCTCGCCCAACCATCGTCCTGTAATGTTACCGACGGCATCTTCGATCACAGTAAGCCCCGCCTCTAGCATCAATTCACGAACATATGCTCGGCCTTTTAGATCGGTTTCCGTGAAAAGGATCCGTGTTACCGAGGGCGCTTCAGTTGAAGATAAACCTCCTAAGTGCTCGAGCTCTTCCCAAATTCTTTTACTATCAACGAAGACCTCAGTAGCTGGGTGCACGATTCATCTCCTTGTAGTAGATGTATTTCGTCGGAGTTTTACCTGTGGCTGCGAACCATTGCAGCAAGTAAGGCTTCATCCAAATAGCGTCTCCTTGCAACACGTTGTACCAGTTATCGCCGAGTCGGTAGACCCCCTCGCCTTGCAGAATATAAAGTCCGTGTTCCATCCAATGTGTCTCTACCTGAGGCAAAGTTGACCCCGGTAAAAATTCGAAAACATTAATACCCCAGTCAAATGAAAGATGTTCAGGGACTAACGTTTGAAGAAGCGCTCCCGTATCGCCAAGAAATGGCAACGCCTTTACGTTATCAAGCGATTCGGTAAAAAAGTTAGGTGCTGCAACGCCATTGCAGGGCTGGTAAATTTTGCTGAAGGTCAGAATTCTCGCTTCCGAGCTTGAAAGCTCCCAATCAAGACCACTCGGCAAATAGGCGAATTCGTCGATAACGAGTTCCTTTACGGTTGTCCCTGCCGTCAGAGTTAAGCAACCTTTCAAAACAAGTAAAAAATATTCTTGACCATCCGGCGAACAAATAAACTTCGATGGCTGATCAATGTTGACTAAATATTCCGAAAACCCCGCTCCCATCTCCGGTGTGATCAGTGAAATAACGGACGCTCCCGGCCAAGCCGGGTGTTGTAGGGGTACATGAGATTCGGGTGTGATTAAAGCGTGATCTCGTTTTACGCTACTTCGGGTTAGTCCTGAAAGAGACATCGCGATTACTCTAGGTTCATCTTAAGGAATGCATGAATCAATACGTCTAGTGCTACTTGGACATCTGAGCGGTCAACATTCTCAAGCGGGTTATGGCTTATCCCTTCCCCGCATCTAATAAATAGCATCCCAGATGGCACAACTTCAGACATTGCCATCGTATCGTGACCGGCACCACTTGGCATAGATATGGTAGGCAGCTGACGGGATGAAATAGCAGTAGCTAAACATCGCTGGATGGAATCTGAACATTTTGCAGCAGGAGCCTCATGAGTAGTATCTATATGAATTGTAAGGCCACGCCGTTTCGAGATTTCGGATAGCGAAACTGAAATCTTCTCCATGGCTATATCCCTGTCCTTATCGGCAGAGGCACGCAGATCCAACGAGAACTCGACTCTGCCGGGCACAATATTTGTGCCACCCGGATAGCTTTGGATAGAACCAACTGTTCCGACCACACCAAGTTCTGACGCACATTTCTCGATGAAAACAATCATCTCTGCCGCACCCGCGAGCGCATCGCTACGCATGTTCATCGGCGTTGTTCCTGCGTGGGCTGCTTGACCCGATACCGTTATTAGTAGGCGAATGGCTCCCGCAATTGCGGTTACAACACCAACCGGCACATCTTCATTAACAAGAACGGGGCCCTGCTCGATATGGGGCTCGAGGAAAGCTCTAATCGTCTCGGGTTTTCTAGAGGCTGCCTCTACCGCGTTCGTGTCCAATCCAAAACCGATCATCGCTTCTTCCAGCGACACACCATCTTCATCGAGCAAATCAAACCATTCTGTGTCCCAGGAACCTGCGATCGCCTTGCTCGTCATGAGAGTTCTGGCAAAGCGAGTGCCTTCCTCGTCTCCGAATCCAACGACTTCCAAAGGCAACCTGATCTGAACCTCAAAATGTTTCAGGTACTCTGCCAAAGCAATACCCAAGAGCACGCCTAAGATGCCATCGTATCTACCTGCATCAGGTACCGAATCCAAATGCGAACCTACAACAAGCGCAGGCCTATCAGCCGGGCCCAATCGCCCCCACACATTGCCAACTGAATCTTGATGCGTGGACATTCCCGCGCAAAACATCCAGTCACTGACTTGGTGATTAGCTGTCGCATGCTCGTGCGTAAGATATTGGCGGAGAATCCCATCTTCCATAGATGAGAAGGTCGCTAGACGATCGCAACGCTCTAATACGCGCTGTGTCGCCTTTATGAGGAAATCGTTTAGCGCTAATTCATTTCCAGCATTCATCAGGTGTTTCCGAGACTATTGATCCTTCATAGAGCTCAAGCCAGCAGATTCTGTGCCAATACGAACATTGTACGTATTCGTGGCCCCAAAAATGCATAGTAAATTACAACCACATACCTTAGGTCTGCGAGGCATCTCATGGATTCATTCATTAATAATATGCCCAAGGTTGAACTTCACGTGCACCTAGAGGGCACACTAGAGCCAGAACTTGTGTTTTTGCTCGCACAAAGAAACGGCATCGAGCTAAATTTCGAAAACCCGGAGGCGCTAAAGGAAACCTATAAATTTACCGATTTGCCATCGTTCTTGGCTGTTTATTACCGAGCTGTGGAAGTTCTTCAAACAGAGCGAGATTTCCACGATATGACGTTAGCTTACTTGGATAAAGCTGCTAAGAATAATATTCGCTATGTCGAGGCTTTTTTTGATCCACAAGCGCACACGCGTCGTGGGATTCCACTAGAGGTAATACTTACTGGCATCAAAGAAGGCCAGGAAACAGCTTTGGAAAGAACAGGAATACGTAGCGAACTTATCATGTGCTTCCTCCGTGACTTGTCCGCGGACTCGGCTTTCGAGCATCTTTGCGCAGCAATTCCTTTTCAAGAGTACTTTGTTGGCATCGGACTGGATTCGGACGAAAAAGGGAATCCCCCTATAAAATTTCTCGATGTCTTTTCGAGGGCAAAATCCGAAGGGCTTAAACTGACGATGCATTGTGACGTCAACCAAGAGAACTCTTTAGATCATATTTGGCAATGTGTTGACGATATTGGCGTAGATCGGATTGATCATGGCGTCAATGCGATTGAGGATGAGGCGTTAATGTCTAAATTAGCTGAAAAAAACCTAGGTCTCACAATTTGTCCATTATCAAACAGCTTTGTAGTCCAAACATTGACAACAGGAGCAATCGACTTGTTAATGCGTCGCGAAGTTCCCGTCACCATCAATTCTGACGACCCGGCTTACTTCGGCGGTTATCTATCAGACAATATCCACGCAATTTCTCAAGCCGGTTTCGACAATCGTAAACTGGTCAGACTTGCGCAAAACGCGATAGATGTTAGTTGGGCACCTGAATCTCTGAAGGCGTCACTTACCAAGGAACTTCGTGAATTTTGCGAGACCGCTAGTTGTTAACAACTTTTTCGTCGATATTCCTGAACCGAAATATCAAAAGGCATTCCCACACGATTGCACATAAAGCACCCGTCGCAACAGGGAACTTCAATAACATTTCTAGTTCAGCAGCCATGTAGATGCCATATCCTGAGACCACATCCGGTAGAAAGTATAAGGCCATGGAAATAAGGCTGCATACAAGAAGCATCGACATAGCCCCCTCCTCGCCCTGAAGAATTCGCCAACCCGTGACCGTTATTAAAAAAAACATCAGGGCGGTAGCACCATACAAAACGCCTCCCGGAATAATTTGGAAGAGCTGGCCAATAGCAGGGACTGTTCCTAGCGCAATCAGCATTGCGGCAACGAAGTAACCGACATAACGACTCGCGACTCCTGTCAAACGGATAATGCCATTATTCTGGCTAAACGTCGTATTCGGGAAAGAACCAAAAAATGCGGCAATAATGGAGTTAAATCCATCTCCAATAACACCACCCTTTATACGTAACCAATACGGCGGCCCCGAAATTGGCTGTCGTGACAACGAAGCAGTTGCAGTTAGATCGCCTACAGATTCCGTCATTGTTACAAGGAACACGGGCATCAACAAAAATAGTACTACGAAGTCAAAACCTAATTCGAATGGCATAGGGCGGAGTAGCATAAGCCCCATAGATATCTCAGGCGCTGCGTACTGGTGACCCCAAAACCAGGCACACAACATACCGACCAAAAGACTTATCGAAACACCCAATAGTCTTAGCCAAGGTATACCTGAAAGAGTCGTCGCAAGAATTAACACTATCACTAAACCTGCCTGAGCGAATCGGTCAAGACCGCCTTCAATATTTACCACGTTTTTTACTGAAGTCCCGACAAGCGTGAGGCCAAGTAGAATTATTGCAATGCCTGCCACCCTCAAAGTAATGACTCTTTGGAGGTATTCGATCACTGTTCCTAGAATCATTACTAGGGCCGCCCCTACTACGGCAGTCCCCAATAGTGTTCCAAGCACTTGTTCGTCGGTGACGCTGCTAGTTTGTAGCAATGCAGCCGCCGCAATCATCGCACCACTGTATGAGAAGCTTGTCCCTTGAACAGATAGTAGACCTGATCCTATTGGTCCAAAACGTCGCACCTGTATGAAAGTTGCGATACCAGAAACGATTAAAGATGCATTGATAATGTATGCAGTCATTTCTGAGTCGAGACCAATCCCACGCGCAATTATGAGGGGAGCCGTCATAATACTGACGACAATCGCGAACAAATGCGCAAATGCCGCCAACATTGTTTTTGCAAACGAGGGCCTATCTTCCAGACCATAAATCAGAATAGTGTCTTCGGAGTTAGTTGCGATTGGGTCAGCGTTCAAGCTAGTTTTCCCTATTTGCTAAAATCGTTATCCAGCAAAAATAGTGCCACTGTTTTCAGTGTATCTAAGAACTATCTCCCAAACGTGCTATGCCGAACAAATCACTAAAATCTTTCATCAATCTAATGCCAAAAGCAGAGCTTCACATTCATATCGAAGGTTCTCTAGAGCCTGAACTGATGCTTCGATTAGCAGAGAAGAACAAGATAAAGCTTCCTTACGGTAGCGTTGAAGATGTTAGGGATGCTTACTCTTTTGACAATCTCCAAAGTTTTCTCGATATCTACTATCTGGGTGCAAACGTGCTCCAAACGGCGGAAGATTTCTATGAACTAATGCAGAACTATCTAGAGAAGTGCTTGGATAGCAACATACTGCATACAGAGATCATGTTCGACCCGCAAACTCACATGGATAGAGGTATAGCCTTTGCAGCGATGTTTCAGGGTTTTGACCAAGCAGTTAGCGAGGCCCGTGAGAAAGGCATGTCGGTAGGTTTGATCATGTGTTTCCTTCGTCATCTGTCCGAGCAAAGTGCTTTTGAAACTATTAAGTCGGCCTCACCTTTTAAAGATCGTATCCAAAGCATTGGTCTCGATAGTGGAGAGAAAGGAAATCCCCCAGCGAAATTTACACGCGTATTTCAATATGCCAAGTCACAAGGCTATCGCCTAGTCGCTCATGCTGGTGAGGAAGGACCCCCAGCATACGTGGCACAAGCGTTAGAAAAGCTAAAAATTGAACGAATTGACCATGGTGTTAGGTCTTTGGAAGACCCCAAACTCGTTGAGATCCTCGCATCCACTCGATTACCACTCACGGTTTGTCCCTTGTCGAACATCAAACTCTGTATTTACCAAAGTTTGCAAGAACACCCGATCATTGATCTTCATAAACGTGGAGTCTGCGTCACAATCAACTCTGATGATCCTGCCTATTTTGGCGGATACCTCAACGAAAATTATGTTGCTATTGCGGAGGCCTTTGGCCTTGAAGCTCGAGACTTAATTGACCTCACGCAGAATAGCTTTGAAGCGGCTTTTATCGAGGGCGAAAGAAAGAATGAGCTACAAAGAACGCTTTCAGAATTCATACAGACTCAGGAAGTACTGCCTGGGCCCATATGAGTGCACGAAGAATATCTTGAATTTGTCGTGGTGCACCCTCGAATACGTATTAGGAAATAATACGCACCACTAGTGATACATGTTCGCATTTTGTCTTTGGCACGAATTTTGTACTGTGTTACCAGTTTAGGCCAGAAATCGGTTCGTGGACGAACAGAGACCAATACTAGACTCGGAAACAGCAGTTATTGCGAAAATGTCGGGCATTGTGCTTACCGAAGAGCAACTGCTTTCTGTCTATAGTTATGTCCGAACCGCAAACGATATGTACAAGACTATAGCCAATGTGCCTACGGATGATCTAACACTCGCCGGACGATTCTTCCCGGACGCATGATTGATAATAGTTCAGGGTGCGAAGAGATCGCGTCAGCGGTCAGATCAGGAAGGATCACAGCGACGTCTGTTATCGCAGGTACTTTGCGACGCTGTCATGAGACTAACGCCCAAACTAATGCTTTTTCACTAATTCTCGAAAAAAGAGCAACGTTACGAGCCAAATGGCTAGACGAGCAGATTGCGTCAGGAATCAATCCAGGTCCGCTCGCAGGGGTACCTTACGCGGTAAAAAATCTATATGACCTTGCCGGAGAAGTTACGGTCGCGGGTGCTCGTGTCACTCTAGGAAATCCTCCGGCTGGCGAGGATGCTCTTCTGGTCAAACGGCTCGAGTCGTCAGGTGCCGTCTGCGTCGGAACGCTTCATATGGGCGAGTTTGCGTACGATTTTACAGGGGAGAACAGTCACTACGGTGCATGTCGGAACCCTTGGGATTTGTCCAGGATGACTGGAGGATCGTCGAGTGGCAGCGGGGCCGCTCTTGCTGCGGGAGCTATTCCGCTGGCACTCGGGACCGACACGAATGGTAGCATGCGAGTGCCCTCTTCTTTCTGCGGTGTTATGGGATTAAAGCCGACCTACGGAAGACTGCCTCGCAGTGGCACTTACCCATTCTGTGACAGTCTAGACCACGTGGGACCAATGACACGAAATATCCGAGACCTGACACTGGTCTTTGATGTTTTGAGTGGTTTCGATTCCCACGATCACGCTTGCATCAAGCGCGATGATCCACCTGCCTTGCCTAGACTAACTGAAGACATCGCCTCAATGCGCGTCGGTGTAGTAAACGGCTATTTTCGAAGAACAAGCTGTACTGAAGTCCAAAAGTCGGTCGCTTGGATTAGTGACTGTTTCTCTGCAAAACAGTGCAGCGTCAAAGACGTTGACCTCCCGCTTGTTGAAGAGGCAAGAGCTGCGGCCTTCCTTATAACCAACGCGGAATCTTCTACGCTTCATAAAGAAACAATCCTGCGGTCCGCCGAACATTACGACCCGGATACAAGAGATCGTTTTCGCGCGGGATTATTGATGCCCGCTCACCATTACATAAAAGCCCAGGCAGTTAGGCGCAAATTCGCAAAGGTTATGCACGATATTTTCTCTCACTTTGATGTCATAATTGCTCCGGCAACCCCTTGTTCCGCGCCAGCTATCGGTGAGAAAGAACTCAAGATCGGCAATAAGTTGATGCCACTTAGGCCCAATATGGGGCTCTTTACCCAACCGTTTTCCTCAATAGGACTCCCTGTGTGTTGCGTCCCGTCCACTCACGTCGGTGGCTTCCCATTTGGCGTTCAGATAATTGCCGCGCCGTGGAGGGAAGATGTCTGCCTCACCGCAGCCTACGCCCTGGAGGCCGAGGGAAAGATCAAGGCAACTATCTCTCCACTTTTCAAACAAGGTTAGAAACTAAACATGTCACTAACTTCCTACTTTAAAATCTCAGAGAATGGATCGAGCATCCAACGCGAAGTTACGGCGGGCGTCACAACATTCCTCGCGATGGCTTATATCACCGTAGTTAATCCAGCAATCTTGTCCGAAACTGGCATGGATTTCGGCGCTGTATTTGTTGCCACCTGTCTTGCTGCAGCTGCTGGAACCCTAATTATGGGCTTCATCGCTAATTATCCGATTGCTCTAGCTCCCGGTATGGGGCAGAACGCATTTTTTACCTATGGAATCGTGCTTGGGGTCGGACATCCGTGGCAGGTTGCCTTGGGTGCTGTGTTCCTATCGGGAATTATCTTTATCATCCTAAGCGTCTTACCCGTCCGAGAATGGTTAATAAACTCAATTCCTAAAAATCTGAAACTTGGTATGTCGGCCGGCATCGGTCTGTTCTTGGCGTTTATCGCCCTACAAAATTCAGGCGTAGTCATTGATAATCCAGCAACGCTCGTCGGTTTTGGTGACCTGGCGAGTTTCTCGCCAGCAGCCGCATTGATCGGTTTCCTAATCATTGCTGCGCTCACGGCTAGGGGGATTGGGGGTGCAGTCATCATCGGGATATTTCTGACCGCAGGAGCTGGTTGGATCTTTGGCGAGGCAGAATTCCTTGGAATTGCATCAGTACCACCTTCTCCAGCACCTGTACTTCTGCAGTTAGATATCGTCGGAGCGCTTGAAGTGTCTATGATCAGTGTGATCTTGGCTTTGCTTCTCGTAGACGTTTTCGACACAGCCGGAACGATGGTTGGGGTTGCCACCCGGGGCAAGATGATTGGCACAGATGGAAAACTCCCTAGGCTGCGTTCTGCCTTACTCGCTGACTCTGGTGCAACGGCACTGGGGGCAGGACTTGGAACCTCTTCCACCACTGCCTACATTGAGAGTGCGGCTGGCGTTGAAAGCGGCGGCCGGACAGGTCTCACAGCCGTTGTCGTCGGCCTCTTATTTTTATTATGCCTGCCATTTGCACCGCTTGCTCAAAGTATTCCGGCTTTTGCATCTGCTGCAGCGCTCCTATTTGTCGCAGCTGTTATGGCTAGAAGTCTTGCCGATTTAAGCTGGCATGACATGACGGAAGCAGTACCCGCTGTATTGACAGCGATTGCAATGCCGCTAAGTTTTTCAATTGCGGATGGCATCGGTCTAGGTTTTATATCGTACGCTTTGCTAAAGTTGTTGACAGCAAACGGTCGAAATTGTCCTTCCGCGGTCTACGTAGTTGCAGTCATCTTCTTGTTGAAGTTCGCATTCCTCTCATAGTCGGAAGGCTAGCCTAGGGCTTCGTTTAATCGAGCAGCAGCCTTCCTATGTCGAGCCATCAAGGAAGGAAGATCGACATCTATCAATTCTCCAGAGACGACTCTCCACTTCCCTGCAATCATCAATGCTTCAACATGTCGGATTCCAGATAGAACTACGCCCGCCAGCGGATCGTCGCATCCGGATGAGCTTAGATCATCCAATTTAAAAAACGCGAGGTCCGCGCATGCGCCAACCGAAATACGCCCAATGTCCTGTCGTCTTAGGAGATTCGCTCCACCCCTAGTTGCCCAACGCAATGCATCCACGTGACTGGTCGACATCCCAGACCCTAGCCGCTGAAGCAGTAAGGCCTGCCTGACCTCACCCACCATGTTCGAGGAATCATTCGAAGACGAGCCATCAACGCCAATTCCTACGCGTACACCAGCCTTTTCAAGATCGACCACGTTACATACACCACTCGCTAGAAGCATATTTGATGTTGGGCAATGGCACACGCCAAAACCCTCTCGGCCAAGCTCTCGAATCTCTTCAGGAGTAAAATGGATGCCGTGGGCAAACCAGCTTCTGGCTCCCGACCAACCTGCACGTTGGAGATGCTCAAGCGGTCGACATCCGAAAGTCTGCTGGCAGAATTCTTCTTCATCGGTTGTTTCAGCAAGGTGTGTGTGCAACAAAACATCGTATTTTTCAGCCATCAAAGCTGTATCTGAGAGTAACTCTGGCGTAACTGAAAATGGCGAGCAAGGGGCCAGCGCGACCTGTATCATCGCACCAGCTTCGGAATCATGGTAACGGGAAATAAGCCGCTCAGAATCTTGAAGAATATCATCGTGTGATTGAACGACCTCCTCTGGCGGCAACCCACCACTGAGCCTACCTAAATTCATTGAGCCCCGAGTCATTACGGCTCGCACTCCCATGCTTTGCGCGGTTTGTATTTCTATATCAATCGCGTCAGATATTGCACGTGAAAACAAATAGTGATGGTCTGATACCGTCGTACAACCCGATAACATAAGTTCTGCTATCGCCAACTCTGAAGCAACCTGCACCATATCTCGGTCTAGATTTGCCCAGATTGGGTACAAAGCGCTCAACCATCCGAATAAAGATTTGTTAAGAGCGTTCCGATTGCATCGAGTTAATGTTTGATAGAAATGGTGATGCGTATTGATCAACCCAGGCGTTACGATCATTGAGGAAGCGTCAAAGGTATTCGATACGCTGCGAGCAGGAGTTGCGCCATCTGCAACCAGTTCGACAATCAGGCCATTTTCAACAACTAATCCACCCGCGGACTCCGTTGTGGGATGCGTGCCATTAAAGACAGCTAAAGGCTGCTTGATCCACAGCCGCTCGTTACTCTTTTCTTTAACGAATTCGTTCATCTCTTTTTTTGGATCAACTAGGCAAAGACAAGCCGCAACCAGTCAAAATCATATCCCTAACTCCGCGACTAATATCTCGGATCATATGATCGCTATATTTCTGCTTTTTCATGAGAGAGAGGACTTGTACATCAAAATCAGCGTAATGCTGAGTTGAAGACCAAATTAAAAAAATGAGTTGCATTGGGTCCACATTGCGCATTAATCCTTTGTCTATCCACTTCTGTATTATTTTTGCTCGACTACTGGCAAATCTTCTCAGTTCAACTTGAAGGAATGGCCGGAGATAAGGAGCCCCTGAAATAATCTCCATCGCAAATAATTTTGATGCATCCGGGTAAGCAAAAGATAGCCTGATTTTTTCTTGAATAAAACGATCTAAAGCGACTGCAGGGTCATCATTGTCATCAATCAGACCTAACTGTTCATTCCAGATTGTCATGATGTCATTCAGTACCGCGAGATAAAGCTTTTCCTTACTGCCGAAGTAGTAACGTACGTTCGACTTGGGGAGCCCAGCTCGATCAGCAATTGTCTGAATAGTTGTACCTCTGAAGCCGTTTTTGACGAATTCTTTCTCAGCTGCGTAAATGATTGACTCAAGGTTACGATCCCGAATTCGTCCGGGCTTGTAGGTCCCTCTTCGACCAGAAGCTACATTCATTATCATCCCTGCCATCGGATCATTTAGCGTGCAGACCACTCAGCATTAATGGTGACAAGATCCTTGTCAACGCAAGCAACATCAATTCCTGCACAAATGTGCAGTTTTTTGTCAAACTACGCTAAATTAATGGTGTTCCTATTTGCAATTGCCACAATAAATTTGGAGGCCTCAAAAACCGCGTATGCCAGGACTTTGGATCAATGCTGAATTCATTTCGATGGATAATATTGATGTTGACACATCGCTTCTAACCTTCCTTCGCGACCATCTTCACTTAGTTGGCACAAAAGAGGGCTGTGCTTCTGGAGATTGCGGTGCTTGTACCGTTATTGTCGGGAATAATGAAAATCTGACCACTGTTAATAGCTGCATAACACCGGTCGGCTCTCTCCAGAATAATCACGTACGGACAGTGGAAGGCGTTGGTAGCCCCGATAACCTCCATCCGGTGCAGACTTGCATGATTGATCACGACGCTTCGCAATGCGGATTCTGTACACCCGGATTCGTTATGTCTCTTGTGGGACTTCATGAGCGTACAAGGGGCCAATCGAATATCACTGATCAACAAGTTATTGAGGCAATTAGCGGCAATCTATGTCGTTGCACCGGCTATCGACCGATCATCGACGCGGGCAAGAGAGCATTAGAAATAGAAGCTAATCCCGTTACGCAAAGTTTTGACGAGATGATTAATGACACTCCAATGGCAGATTATCATCTGCCTCAGACGCTCACAGAAGTCGCCGAAGTTAGATCTAGGGACAAAGGTGCAACAATACTGGCGGGAGGAACTGACCAATGGCTTCGTTTTTCACAAGACTTCGAAAGGCCTGACTCCATAATCGATCTATCGCGAATTAAAAATTTTCGGAGGATCATCGAAAACAACGTGGTTAGTATCGGTGCAGGTACCAGTCAAGCCGATCTGTACGAATTCTTTCAAGATCGATCTCCGGCCGTGTCCTCTATGTTAGGTCGTTTTGGTTCACCGCAGATTAGAGCACGCGCGACGATAGGCGGTAACATCGCTAATGGATCTCCGGTCGCAGACTGGCCGCCAGTCTTGATGGTACTCGATGCTAATCTGCATATTCAAAGTACACAGCTCACCGAGAGGGTTTTGCCAATTTCGGAATTTTATCATGGCTACCGAAAAGTAGATCTCCACGACGAAATCATAACGGAAATATCAATATCTCAGCCAAACTGGTCCGACCTGTTCGTACAAAAAATAACGAAGCGATTCGATGACGATATCAGTACATTGCTGGGCGCTTTTTACATCGAGTTAGATCAAAGCGGGCGACTTGATCACCTGCGGATTGCTTTCAATGGAGTAGCGCCGACGCCAATTAGAATGTTCACCGTAGAGGAAGAATTTCAGGGTGAAATATTAGACGAAAAAATCATTGGGCAGATCTGTGACGCTACTCTCAATCTGCTTGACCCTATTACGGACATCCGAGCATCCGCAAATTATCGAATGGCAATGGCAAGGGCCACGTTGCACAACGCCCTCGAAAAGGCCTGTCAGAACTACCAAGAGGCATAGCGAAATAAGTGATTGAAGACGCACACGAATCCGCAATCGGACATGTGACAGGGACGGCAAGATATGTTGACGATATTCCGTGTCCTGCTGACGTTTGTCATGTGGCGATCGGACTATCCACAATCGCCAATGGCGAAATCAAGGACATAGATCTCGACGAAGTACGTAATAGTGAAGGGGTACTCGATGTCGTGATTTGTGAAGATATACCAGGCAATCCAGATATTGGTGCCGTTTTCCCGGGAGACCCGCTGCTTGCGGATTCACGCATTGATTTCTCTGGTCAAGCTGTTTTTGCGGTTGCCGCAAGTTCGTACTTACTGGCTCAGCAAGCTGTTACAAAAGCAAAGATAAAATATGAGTCCAGACAACCCATTCTCACCGCTGGCGAAGCACATAAACGCCAGCTCTACGTACTACCTTCTAGAGACTGGCAACAGGGAGAAAATACCCCTAGCGCTCTAAAACTTGCGCCAAATAGCTTCCGAAAGGTACTGGACGTTGGCGGTCAAGAACACTTCTATGTAGAAGGCCAGGTTGCCCTCGCTATTCCAACTGAAGCAAATGGACTTGATGTCTACTCTTCGACCCAACACCCAGCAGAAGTTCAGGAACTGATATCAAGAGTGCTTGATGTGCCCATGAACGGAGTACAAGTAATCTGCCGACGCATGGGTGGTGGATTTGGTGGCAAAGAATCACAGGCTGCCTCGGTGGCGTGCCTCGCGTCACTTTTCGCAACGCGCTTGAAAAGAACAGTAAAGTTTAGAATGCCGAGAAAAGTAGACATGCTAAACACTGGGAAAAGGCACGATTTCGAGTGTGACTATGAGATTGGTTTCGACAATAACGGCTTACTGACAGCAGCCCAAATTCAACTTCTCGCTCGATGCGGCTACTCGCCAGACCTTTCTGAAGGCATAGTGGATCGGGCGATGTTCCACGCAACAAACGCTTACTATGTGCCGTCTATTCGCATTACGTCACATCGCTGTCGAACCAATACCGTATCAAACACTGCATTCAGAGGATTTGGGGGTCCTCAAGGCGTCCTACCAATGGAGTCCATGATGGACGACATTGCATTCACTTTGGGAATTGATCCACTGGACGTTCGAAAACAAAACCTATATCGGCCCGGTTTTTCTCGAACACCTTATGGCCAAGAGATAAAACAGTTTGTGTTACTGGAGCTTATAGAGCAATTGGAGAAGGACTGCGATTACAGGCGACGCGTAGCAGCAATTGAGGACTTCAATGCTCACAGCACAATGATTAAAAGAGGGTTGGCACTAACGCCAGTACAATTTGGTATTTCCTTTACCACAACGCACCTAAACCAGGCGGGAGCACTAGTAAACCTCTATCTTGATGGAAGTATTGAGGTCAGCCACGCAGGGACTGAAATGGGTCAGGGTCTGTACACCAAAGTTCGAAAGATTGTGGCAGACGAATTTGGCATAAAATCTCATTGTGTACGGAATACTGCGACCCGCACTGACAAAGTTCCTAACGGATCACCGACGGCCGCTTCTGCTGCAACTGACCTCAATGGGATGGCAGCGCTGGACGCTTGTTTAAAAATTAAACAACAATTGAGAAACTTTGCTTATTCTCAAGGATGGAAGGAGCCGATCTATGAGCATGGCGTTGTCTCGGACGGTGCCCATAAGCTGTCATTCACCGAGTTTCTGAACCAAGCGTATCTCTCACGCACACCTTTATCCGCGACGGGATTCTATCGGACGCCTGATATCCACTTTGACAAACAGGCCGGAAAAGGACACCCATTTTTCTATTTTGCACATGGCGCCGCAGCAAGTGAGGTAGAGGTAGATGTCTCGACGGGTAACCACTACGTAAAACGCGTCGACATACTTCACGATTGTGGACATGCTTTAAACCGCAGGATTGATCGCGGGCAAATCGAAGGTGGCTATATGCAAGGACTTGGTTGGCTTACGACTGAGGAGCTCAAGTGGGATGATGATGGCCACGCTCTTGCTACCGGTCCAGCTAACTATAAAGTGCCTGCGGCCAACGACTGCCCTTCGCAATTCAAAATTGATTTCTTCGAACGAGAAAATACTGTTCCCAGTATCCGCCGTTCAAAAGCTGTAGGAGAACCACCACTAATGCTCGCAATATCAGCATGGTGTGCGTTGCGTTGGGCCTGTGCGAAGAAAGATTGCCTACCACCACTTCGAGCACCCGCAACACCAGAGGCTGTCTTCGATGCACTCAATTTCAGCCCTTCAATGTTACGCAAAAAGCGCGTGCAGCAGAGCAATTCGTAATGCGTTGGTTTGAAGGCGTTGCTAAATACGAAAATGCAGGAGAACCCCACGTTCTCATAAGTGTAATCGCGACCTCTGGATCAACGCCGCGCGGAGTAGACGCAAAAATGGTCGTTACTCGTAACCATATTACGGACTCCATTGGTGGAGGGAAGCTCGAACATCACGCTACCAACCTGGCGCGTGAAATGCTGGAATCGCTATCAACAAGAAAAATACAGCACATGCCTCTAGCTGTGAGCGCAGACCAATGCTGCGGGGGCAGCATGACCCTGCTATTCGAAAAGTTCTCGCCAGCATCGCATGTTTCGCTTTTTGGTGGAGGTAATGTAGCCACAAACGTCGCTCAGCTTTTGCATGCGTGTTCTGTTCCAGTAAATTGGTTCGATTCCCGGCCGGAGTTCCAGCGCCAAGAGGAATTCGGATGTTGCGAGCCTTTACCAGAGCCCTTTCGGCTTGACCTTATAAGACAAGGTTCACAAGTGCTTGTAATGACGCACAGTCATACGATCGACTTCGAAATACTTAAGATAGTCATTCAACGAGAAGATCTCGATTTCATCGGTCTTATCGGCTCAAGGACAAAATGGGAGCGATTCAAACTGAGGTTCATAGAGCATGGAATCGAACCGCAGGTCTTGACGCGTATTACGTGTCCCCTGGGCGAACGGCAGCTCGATAACAAGTCACCTATGGCTATCGGAGTAAGCATAGTTGAACAACTATTGAGCCGTACTTCTAACAAGGACGATGCCGAAGTATTAAATTGGAAGAAGGTGGGTCTCACACTCATAGGGGAACACCAGTGAAACTATCGCTAAAACAGCTCAATGAGCTCGCAGCAGATGAGGCTTCCGAAGTTCTTTTCTCTATATGTGCAAGCAAAAACTGGGTTGTATCTATGCTGGCTGAGCGCCCGTTCGAAGATGCCAGTTCAGTACTGGATGCTGCAGGAAAGGCTTGGGACGCCTGCACACACGAGGACTATTTGGAAGCATTCTCGGGCCATCCTGAGATCGGCGACCTTTCCGCCCTAAGGTCTAAGTACGCGAAGGCTGCAAACTCAGAACAAGGACAAATCTTGGAAGCGTCTGAGGCTACGATTAAGCTGCTCGCGCAACTAAATAGACAGTACTTTTTGAAGAATGGTTTTATTTTTATTGTATGCGCGACCGGAAAGTCAGCAGAAGAAATGCTCGCCCTCCTACAAGAACGTATTCATCTCGACAGAAAGACCGAAATGTGTAACGCCGCAAATGAGCAACTCGCTATTATGCGAATAAGATTGGAAAAGCTAATGAGCGGCTCCCAGTGAATATTACTCTTAGTACACACGTACTCAACCTTGAAACCGGTAAACCGGTAGACAACCTTAGTGTCATATTGAGTAACGAAAACGGTCGTGAAATCGCGAGAGAACGCACTGACAATGATGGTCGCATACCCCTTTTCCCGAAGTTAGACGAGGGCACTTTTGAACTGTGCTTTGAAACAGGAATGTGGTTTGCGGAAACTTATCGCGATTTGCCAGATAGTTTCTTCTATCCGGAAGTCCGGATACGCTTTATAGTCAATAGCTTACAAACACACTATCACGTCCCGTTGCTCCTTAATCGCTACGGCTACTCTACATACCGAGGCAGCTAGATTGTTAGGGGAGCAAAAATCATGTGACGTTCTGAGAGGTGCGATCCTATCCTGTCGCATCAATAAGGTTCCGTCCAATGAGTCTGATCTTCTGTTCTTGCCAGATGGCGTAGTAGTTGTTTCTGATGGAAAGATCCAAGATGTAATGGCGATTTCCGATTACAAAAAAAGTGGTGGTGATATCTCAGCAGTCGAGCATCTCGAGGATAGCCTTATCGTCCCCGGGTTTATCGATGCTCACATTCATCATACTCAAATGGGCATAATCGCGAGCTATGGTTATCAACTTCTTGATTGGCTCGAAAATTATGCTTTCCCGGCAGAAGAAGTCTTTTCGGACCCTGAACTTTCACGAAAACAAGCGGACAGCTTCCTAGAATGTCTATTCAAACATGGAACGACAACCGCAATGGTTTTCACCTCGATGCACGTCCAGTCCGCAGAGAGCCTCTTCGAGGCTGCTCGATCGAGGAATGTTTGTATGATCGCTGGTAAGGTCATGATGGACCGTGGCGCACCAGCAACTTTGCTCGATTCTTCTACTGGATTCGACGAAAGCGCAGAACTCATCGAGAGATGGCATGGTCAAGGGAGACTTTGTTATGCAGTAACTCCTCGCTTTGCCTTAACTTCGACACCAACGCAATTGACAGCAGTTCAGCACCTCTTAAAGCAATACCCTGATATCTACCTCCACACCCACCTCGCAGAGAATCGCAGCGAAGTTACTCAGGCAGAAGAACTGTATCCAGACGCGTCCAGTTATACTGATATCTACGCTAAATATGGCTTATTGACCGAGAGAAGCTTTTTTGCCCACGGAATTTATCTTTCCGACACTGATTTGCAACAAATCGCCACCGCCGGATCGACTATTATTTTTTGCCCGACTTCAAATATGTTTCTCGGAAGTGGCCTTTTGAATACCTCTCGACTGCATGAATGCAATGTCTCCATGGCTATAGGCACCGACATCGGCGGCGGCACTAGCTACTCAATGCTTGCGACGTTGGGTGAAGGTTATAAAGTGTCGCAGCTTCAAGGTCTAAGTTGGGATCCAGTCAGTGCCTTCCATATGATTACAGCGGGTAATGCAGACGCACTCGACCTTGGACATCGTATTGGTCGAATTGCACCTGGTATGGACGCTGATCTTGTCGTCCTAAAGACTGATCGCCATCCGATCCTGAAATCAAGGCTAGCAAATTCTAATTCGCTTACTGAACGCCTGTTTGCAATGATGATTTTAGGTGATGATCGGATTGTTGAAAGAACTTATGTTGCAGGAAAGCTTGTGCATGAAGCGGCAGTAACATAATGGAAGGTGTTCTTTTTGAGTGGTTCTCCCTAATTCTTCGACTTTTTCACGTGGTGGCTGCGATCGCGTGGATCGGCGCTTCGTTTTACTTCATCTGGCTTGATCTAAGTCTCAAACCAGTTGATCGAAATAAATCGGAAAACGGAATCTCGGGAGAAGTCTGGTCGATTCATGGGGGAGGCATATACGAAGTCGGCAAATACCGCCTAGCGCCTCCCGAAATGCCAACGACTTTACACTGGTTCAAGTGGGAGGCCTACACTACCTGGCTGACGGGGTCAGCACTTCTGATTGTACTATTCTATTTTCAAGCCCAGACCTACTTGCTTGGGCCCGATAGCCCCATTACACATCCGCCTATTGCGATTATAGCTAGCGTCTTGTATTTGATCGCAGGCCTTGGCGTATATGAACTTCTAACACGCTTACCATTTAGTCATCGCGCTAAGGTCTTCTCTGTTTTCATGGCAATCTTTGTTGCAGGGTTTAGCCTGATTGCATTCTGGTTATTTTCGCCGCGTGCCGCCGCCATCCACCTAGGGGCGATGCTTGGCACCATCATGGCAGCCAACGTCTTCCTCACCATCATCCCATCTCAGAAATCACTCGTCGCAGCCATCGAGAACAATTCCAAGCCTCCTTCCGAAGGTGCGATTAAGGCAAAACTTAGATCAACCCATAACAATTATCTGACCATACCGGTACTAATCTGCATGCTGTCCAATCACGCGCCACTGATCTACCTGCATGATCATGCGTGGATAATCCTTGCGTTATTGTGCTTCATTGGAGCGTGGGTTCGCGTGTTTTTTAACAGCAAACATGCCGGCCATATTCGTCTCGAAATACCCGCTATGGCTTCTTTAGCTCTTTTCTCAGTCATATTTATCGCTTGGTTAACAGACGGTCGAGGAATACAGATTGATGTTCCGAAAACAGATACGGGCGATGAGACTCTATCTTTAGATGTTTCGACCATTGTTCAGGAACATTGCGTTGTCTGTCATGCAACCAATCCAACGTACCCCGGTTTTTCTCAGCCACCAGCGGGTTTTGTGTTCAATAATAAAAGTGAATTACTCGCAGTAAGGGGATCAGCAGTTTCATCCCTCTCTTCCTACTATATGCCTCTGGGAAATGTTACTGAAATGACGATCGATGAACGTAACACCCTAAAGGAATGGCTATCGACACCTAACTAGTCAATCAGGGGCATGATTTGCATACCAGTGTTTAGCAACATCGACTCGACGACATAGCCAAACTCCATCTCGGGACCTAACGTAATCAATGAATCGTTTGAGCGACTCATACCGACCAGGTTTACCAGCTATACGACAATGTAATCCTACGCTCATAAGCTTTGGAAATGCGGCACCTTCATCGTATAAGCAGTCGAATGTGTCTTTGAGGTAGTCATAGAACTGCGTGCCTGAATTAAAGCCCTGAGCTGCGGAAAAACGCATGTCATTCGCGTCAAGCGTGTAGGGCACAATGAGATGATGACCATCGTTAACCGGGTCATCGACCCAGTAAGGGAGATCGTCCGCATACGAATCTGCGTCATAGAGAAATTCACCTGCTTCTAGTAACAATTTACGTGTATTCGGACTATCTCGACCCGTATACCAGCCGTCCGGGCGCGAGCCCGTGACGCGAGTATGTATCTCAATTGCACGGGCCATGTGTTCGCGCTCTACAGATTCGGGCACGAACTGATAGTCAATCCAGCGCCAGCCATGAGATGCAATTTCCCAATCTTCGCGCAGCATCGCCTCTACCGCGTATGGATGACGCTCTAACGCCATAGCAACTCCGAATACAGTGACAGGAATATCTAGTTCTGAAAATAATCGATGAAGCCGCCAGAAACCCGCGCGGGTACCATATTCATATAAAGATTCCATGCTCTTGTGCCGCGCAGGATATGCGCGTGCACCAATTATTTCCGATAAGAATGTCTCTGAGTACTCATCTCCATGGAGCACATTATTTTCTGCTCCCTCTTCAAAGTTAATAACAAACTGCAGTGCCAGCCTAGCGTCGCCTGGCCAATGCGCCTGGGGTGGCATCTCACCATACCCGACTAAGTCGCGAGGATATTCCTTCATTAACTATTCCTACTCCAACACTCTTGCGATTACTGCAATGATTACGCCAGCAACTAAAAACGCACTATATTTGGCAGCTCCCTGGCTCATTTGGGTGCAACATCTTAGTTCTCGCACGACTTCAGGGCCGTTTTTATAAAGTCTAAAAACTACGCGCGGGGTATAAATCATTAAATTTGAAGTTCTTGTATCCGAAACCACTGGCATAGTAATTGCACAATGGTGATATGACCAAATTCTGTTTTAGATTTACCCGTATGCTCTACAAAAAAAATCTTTCCATAGTTTTGTTGACATTCTTTACGCCGCTTATCGCATATCCAGCGGTCGATTCCTCTATCGACAAGCAACTAGATATCAACGAAGCCGCTCGCAAAAGCCAGATCACCGTTGATGAGCTCGACGATCAGGCCTCTCGCGACCTACAGCGTTACCGGGTCAAATTACAACGGAGAGATAGCCTAGAAATCTACACCCAGCAACTACAAAAGCTCATCGCCTCCCAAGAGGCTGAAATTACATCAATAAAAAGACAATCCAATGAAATTGAAGCAATTGAGACGGGGTCTTTGCCCCTAATGATCCAAATGACTCAAGCTCTCGGTGAGATCGTTGGAGCGGATGTGCCTTTCTTAAGAGAAGAACGTTTAGAACGCATCGAGAACCTGCGATTTCTGATAGACCGCGCAGATGTGACAGCCGGCGAGAAGTTTAGACGCATAATGGAGGCTTATCTTATTGAGGTAGATTACGGCAAGACAATTGAGGCGTACCGGGGTGAACTACTTCGAAATAACGTCGTAAGGACGGTCGATTTTTTAAGAATAGGCCGCATCGGGCTTTTCTATCAAACTCTGAATGGTAGCGAGAGCGGACGATGGGATCCTGAAAAAACTAGTTGGGAGACCTTGTCCAGTAATTCGCGTCGTGAAATTCAATTAGGACTGCGAATTGCGCGGAAGCAGGCCCCACCAGAATTGCTGACTTTGCCAATACTAAAAAGAAACCCATCATGAGTAACGTTACTAGATTCTGTCTACTAAGTTTTGCTCTGCTCAACGCTGCAAGCACTTCAGCTAATGAACGGCTTACATCACTCTACGAAAAAATTAGGCAACAATCTTCTGAGGAAGCGCTATACAACGACGAACGCGAAGCACGTTTTCGCCAATTTGCCGACGAGAGAGCGCTTATGCTGCGTGATGTGGAAGCGAGCGTTGCTCAGCTTGAGCGCCGCAAAGACGCACTAAAGTCTGAATTCGACGATAACGAAGACCTCTTAGCAGAGTTCTCGACCCAACTTGATCGAAGTATTGGCGACTTAGGGGAACTTTTTGGGGTTTTTCGTCAAACCGCAGATGATACTCAAACCCTTCTATTTGATTCTCTCATAACACTTGAAGATCCGGATAGACGTGAAGATGCGTCGAGACTGACCGAAAGCAGAGAGGTGCCTACCATAGGCGAAATTCAAACCCTCTGGCGATTACTTTCTCAAGAAATTGCTCTCTCCGCTGAAGTAAAGTCTTTTACAACTAATGTTATTGAGCCAGGCGGACTATCTTACGAGGCAGTGGTCACCCGCGTAGGTCTCTTCAACATTGTGACAGAAAATAAGTATTTGAATTATCTACCTGAGCAAAATGTAGTTACGGAGTTACCTCGACAACCTGCTCTACATGTTCGGAGGACAGCTGAATTACTAAGTGAAGCGGACAACCTTAGTGTCATTGACTTTGCGATAGACCCATCACGTGGAGCATTACTGGGATTATTGGTTCAATCACCAAGCTTGATCGAAAGAATTCAGCAAGGCAGGTACGTGGGATACGCAATTATCATCGTGGGCGCTTTCGGGCTCATGCTTTCGATGGCTTGCTTTCTTCGCTTAACGTCGACAAACCGTCGAATAAAAAACCAAATGAGTGACCTAGACAAGATCAGTGAAGATAATCCCCTTGGTCGAATCATGACGGTCTACTACGAAAACGAACATCTCAATGATCTAGAGGTGATCGCACGCAAGTTAGAAGAAGTGGTGATTTCAGCAGTAGCAGAGGTGAAACAGGGTTTATCTACGATAAAAGTCCTTGCTGCCATTGCACCCTTAATGGGTCTACTTGGCACCGTGACTGGAATGATAGGAACTTTTCAAGCAATAACACTATTTGGCACGGGAGATCCAAAACTAATGGCAGGGGGCATCTCCCAGGCCTTGGTAACAACAGTACTTGGCCTATGTGCCGCGATCCCACTATTACTGAGCCACAGCATTCTGAATACTAGGGCAGTTTTCATAAGTAAAGTGATTGGTGAACAGGCAGCGGGCATGATGGCAGAGAAGGCGGTCAACCTGGCGAAAGATAAGCAATCCACATGAGCCCCTTTCTAACTGGCATCTTGGATTTCATGGACCGCGGAGGCTCAGTTGTTTGGGCCATTCTTGTTCTTACTATTGTACTCGTGTGGCTAATAGCGGAGCGCTTCTGGTTTTTTTATAGAGAATTTGAAAATTTACTGAGCATCCATAAAAAAACTTGGGAAAAGCAAACCGATCAGCATTCGTGGTTTGCGGAACAAATTCGGCGTCAGCTTATCTCTGAACTAGACTGCCAGATGCAGGTCAATCTAAAGATCATACCAATGCTCATAGCTCTTCTGCCAATGTTTGGTTTGTTGGGTACAGTGACGGGCATGATCCAAGTTTTCGACGTAATGGCCAGTATGGGTTCTGGGAATGCACGCGCAATGGCAAATGGAGTCAGTGCCGCGACCATCCCTACCATGGCAGGGATGGTCATTGCCCTCGTTGCTTTGCCCTTCGCCGCAAGGCTGGACAGAACCTATAAGGGATTGCAACGAAGGGTTTCTAAGCATATTCAACCGGCAAGCTAATTCATGGATAGTTCGCGTTTTTTAGTAGACGACGAAGACGAAAGTCAAATTGATCTAACACCCATGTTGGACGTTGTGTTCATCATGCTCATCTTTTTTATTGTGACATCAACTTTTGTCAAGGAGGCGGGTGTTGATGTGACGCGTCCCGAAGCAGAAACGTCAGTGCCAACCGACGCATCCAGCATACAAATTGGTATCACGGCAAACAATCAAATCTATATTGATAAGCGGCAAGTAGATAAACGTGCTGTTCGAGCCAACGTCGAAAAGGGACTCGCAGAGAGCCCCGGTGCGGCTGTAATCATCATCGCCGATGCACTTTCAAATACCGAGACCCTGATAGAGGTTATGGACTCAGCTCGACTTGCCGGTGCCGCTAGCGTATCGGTTGCAACCGACGAGTCATGACTACCTTTGCTAAACCTCTAGTGAGCATGATGACAGCTCTTGCTGTTACGTTAGCTCTTTTTTGGTTAATGAATCTAATGATTCGTAATGATGAAATCCTTGAGAAACTCGATAGCAAGCGTAGTTATTTGAACTTTATTCGTGTCGATCCTGAGCAAGATTCAGTGCAAACCAAAGATAGAAAAATAAAAGAGCCGCCTCCTCCACCGGAGTCGCCGCCCGAGACACCAGATTTCAAGGCACAGATCGATAACATTACTACCGACCTAAGCATGAATATGCCAACTATCGGAGTGCCTATGAACGATGGAAGCGGACCATATCTTGGATCGCTTCAGTCTGGCCAGGGTCTTGCCGGGTTTGATACCGACGTTATACCTGTTGTTCAAATCCCACCGACTTATCCACGACGCGCAAAACAAGCTCGAATTGAGGGATTCGTAACAATGGAAGTTCTCATAAGGCCAGATGGAACAGTTTCGGGTGCAAAGGTGATAGAGAGTGACCCTCCCCGACTTTTCGATGATGCGGCTATTGATGCCATGCAACGCTGGAAATTTAGACCAAAGATTGTGGACGGCACTCCAATTTCGCAACGCGCAAAACAGACCATCGAATTCGTTCTGGGTGGCGGCTGATGCGACGCCTACTCGTTACCGCATTAACCATCTGTGTCCTATCCGTAATGGGAGAGATGAGCTATGCCGAGTCCGTAACTACCAAGACCTACAAAAAACTAACCGAGGTGCAGGAGTTATTCGGAGAGTCACGAATTGAGGATGCAATTACAGAACTGGAAGAGTTACTAAAGGAAGTGAAACAGGGCTCTCTTGATCAGGCACTCACGTTACAGATGTTGGGATACGCTGAGATGGGTGCAGAGAGGTTCGAGAAAGCAATCTCTTACCTCAAGAAAAGTCTTTCGCTCAATAAACTTCCAGAAAATGTTAAGTACAATATTGGATATATGGTAGCGCAGCTTCACGCAGCGCGCAGCGAATTTGAGGAAGCCTTGTCCTTCGCTGCAACATGGTTCAAGACATTAGAGTCGCCAACACCCTCGCAACATATGTTCATGGCGAATATCTATGCTCAAATTAAGCGCTATGAAGAAGCCTTGCCCTATGCGACTCGCGCAATCGAATCCTCCGAATCTCCAAGAGAATCCTGGTACCAATTAGTTACCGCCGCATATTTTGAATTAAATAAATTCCCAGAAGCTGCGAACACGCTAACCCTGATGGTGGAAATCTGGCCAGAATCACCATCATATTGGGAACAACTGGCCAGCATTTATCTATTACTGGAGGAAGACAGTAAGGCACTAGCCGTCCTCAAGCTGGCTTGGGAAAATGATGTGTTAAATAAAGAGAAATCTGTTCGTACCATGGTGCAGCTAGCCATAAGAAGGTCTATTCCTGAGCATGCAGCGCGGCTGCTTACTCTTGCCATGACACAAGATATTCTGCCACGAGAGGAAAAGTACGTGAGCTTACTTGCAAATGCTTGGATCAGCGCGCGCGAAGATAATCCGGCAATAACTGCACTCGAGGAACTTGCCGAGCTTCAACAAAAGGGTGATCCATTGATTCGCGTTGCTAATTTATATATTGATAACGGCGATTGGAAATTAGCTGAGACTAGTCTTCAAAGGGCCATAGAGATGGGCCTAGACGAACCCGGCAAGGCATGGTTGCTTCTTGGCATTAGTCTGTCGGAGCAGAAAAAATTTAAAGAGAGTTTTACCGCACTTTCCAAAGCTAGACAGTTTCCAAAAACTCGCAAGCAAAGTAACAGTTGGCTCAAATATGCAGAAGAAATGCGCCGACAGGACGAATGGCAGCGTTCGTTTCAGGGATAACTGAATGGCAGGAAATTAATGGCCGCTGCAAGACTTGAAGTAGTGGACCTGTCATGTCGTTATGACAAGTTGTTTGCGAATAAGCATGTCAATCTCACGGTAGAGGCCGGTTCCATTCATGGTCTACTTGGGGAGAACGGCGCTGGGAAATCGACTCTGCTTAAAGCTATTTACGGAGCTCTATTACCAAGCAGTGGTTCGCTTCGAATTGACGGCCGTGAGGTTACGATAGATTCACCGCGATCAGCGCAATCACATGGCATAGCCATGGTGTATCAGCATTTTTCACTTTTCCACACGATGACGGTTGCAGAAAATATCGCATTATTTCTGCGATGTTCGACTGAAAGGGCAATCCAATACTTTGATGATATTAGTAATGATCTTGACGTGCGCTTTGACGCAAATGAAGGGATCAAAGCTCTAGATATCGGTCAGCAACAACAGGTTGAGATTTTGCGATGTCTCGCATTATCTCCAAAAATATTACTCTTAGATGAACCAACGTCGGTGTTGACGAGAAATGAAGCTGACGAATTGATCTTTTTATTGCGAGGTATCGCAGACAGAGGTTGTAGTGTAATCGTGACTACCCACAAGTTACGTGAGGTGAGAGCACTCTGCAGTGAAGCTACGATATTACGCAGCGGCGAGGTTGCTGGAACGTGTGAACTAGCAACGGTATCAGACGAGAGTCTTGGCAAGATGATCATGGGTGAAAGGCCTAATGTGACCGCGACGACTCGTCGCTTGGATACAAAAAAAAGACCAATATTCACCCTCGAAAATATTTCAACGACACCTACTGAAGAGGAACCCGTTGCTCTCGACGCAATTTCACTGACTATGGAGACAGGTCGAATAATTGGAATTGCCGGTGTTTCAGGAAACGGGCAAGAAGTCTTAAGTGAGCTAATTCTAGGGAATACAGCCCCCGTATCAGGGCGCATCACAATGAATGGAGAGGATGTAACCAACCTAAGTACTAAGGCCAGAATTATTAATGGGCTTCAGGTGATTGCTGCGGATCGCATAAATATTGGGTCCGTAGGAGAGATGACAATCGAAGAGAACCTTTTAATGACGCAGATGCATACGTTTTCTCGTTGGCCAGGTCTTATTGATTGGCGAACCCTTGTCGACAAATGTCAGGACATCATGAGGGACTTCCATGTAGGCGCAATTGATAGTGGATCACCAATTTCAACGCTATCTGGTGGTAACCTTCAAAAAGTTCTATTCAGTCGAACGATCCAGGGTAATGTGAAGATCATTGTCTGCACCAATCCAACCTGGGGTATCGACGTGAGCACTGCCCGACTCATTCAGGAAAGGTTGATAGAGCTTAGGAACGAGGGTGTAGCTATCCTTTTAATATCAACGGACATCGAGGAATTATTCTTTCTGGCGGATCGTATTACGACGATGGCAAGTGGAACTCTTTCTGAACCTATAGCGACTCAGGATATTTCGACGGATCAATTAGCGGCGCTAATGACTCGTTCCTCGAACACGTCTACGGATAGGTCGCTAGGAAGCATCATTTGACTGCACTAGAGCAAAGGTCCAAACCTTCACGTTTGTGGATGCTAGGATCGCCCCTGCTTGCGCTGCTACTAACGATCGCTAGTATCTCCGCAATCTTTGGTGCGACAGACCTTCCTGTCATTGATTCTTTGTGGATGCTTTTCATTATTCCAGTTCAAGATCTTTATGGCTTGAGTGAGTTGGCGCTAAAAATGACACCGACATTGCTTTGCGCACTTGGTCTTTACTTTTGTTTTACCGCCGGTGTCTGGAATATCGGAGCTGAAGGCCAGTTTATATTGGGGGCTATCGTGGCTGCTTGGGTGGCCCTAAATAACCCAGCTAATAGTTCATTCGGGATCTTACTCGTCTTGTTTGGTGGCATCCTCGGCGGAACATTTTGGGCAGCCATAGCAGCGTTTCTAAAAAATCAATTTCACGCAAGCGAAGTACTCACCACCATTATGCTGAACTACATTGCGCTCCATCTATTAATGTATATGCTCACGGGTCCTCTACAAGACCCTTCGGGATATAACTTCCCTGAGAGCGCCCTATTACCCGACCAATCGCTGATTCCGCACATCAGCTCAATTTATGCTGTCAACTGGATGTTTCCTGTCGCAATTATTCTGACCGCAACATGTTGGTGGGCACAGCGCCATACCTTATTCATGTTCAAACTCCGATTGAAGGGAAAAAATGCGAAGGCAGCGATCTTCTCAGGTGTTGACCCCAAAAAGTCGATTTGGATAACGTTATTACTGAGCGGCGCATTTGCCGGTTTAGCTGGCGCATCAGAACTTGCAGGACCGGTTATGCAGTTAACGCCTCAAGCAGCGGCAGGCTATGGATATTTGGCAATCATTGTTGCATTTTTAGGTCGGCTCGATCCTCTGGGCATATTGATCGCCAGTGCGTTAATGGCCCTTATTCAACTGGGCAGTCAAAACCTTCAGCTAGAATTAAGTTTGCCAGTATCAATAGCGCTCTTATTTCAAGCACTAACATTATTTCTTCTTCTCAGTTGTGATGTATTGATTCGATACAGAATCAACTGGGATGGCTTTATGAATATTTTCGTAAAGTGATAGAGCTTATAGACAGCCTTTTACTTGGCGCTATTCGTGCAGGTACGCCTCTTATGTTAATCGGAATTGGTGTTCTTATTAACGAAAAATCAGGAATGCTCAACTTGGGTCAGGAAGGGATGATCATGACCGGTGCAATAACCGCGTTTGCGTGCAGCATCGGTCTAGGCCAAACCTGGCTGTCTCTAGCTGTCGCGGCTACAGCAGGGGCTATGATGGGATTTTTGTTCGCATCAATCGTTCTGGTATTTAGAACGAATCAAGTCGCTACTGGTTTAGCTTTGACGCTTTTTGGAACTGGGCTTGCCGCATATATAGGTGCGTCGTTCACTGGCGAGTCGATCGAGGGCGTGACGAATACACCACTTCCTTTGCTGTCTCAAATCCCTCTGGTGGGGAAAGCCCTTTTTTCTCAAGACTACCTCGTTTACTTCAGCCTTACCCTATTTCTTTGTACTTGGTTCATCCTCTATAAAACCCGCATTGGTCTGATACTTGAAGCGGTGGGTCATTCGCCCATGGCTGCGCACCGCCTCGGTTACCCTGTCAATAGCGTGCGTCTAATTTCAACGATGATAGGTGGTGCTTTCGCAGGGTGCGCGGGTGCATATCTTTCTCTCGCATATACTCCAATTTGGTCAGAAAACATGAGCGCAGGTCGAGGTTGGATTGGTCTTGCTCTAGTTGTTCTCGCGGGATGGAAGGTACCCTGGGTCGTTTTTGGTGCTTACCTCTTTGGGTTCGTGACGATTATACCGCTTGGAGCACAGGCAGTAGGTTACGGTCTGCCCTCCGATCTTATGGCAATGTCTCCTTACATCGCCACCATTTTGGCGCTTTTAGTAATCGGGAGTTCTAGTGATCATCTACGAAGTCTACCACCCACATCGCTTGGTAAAAATTTTGAACGGGGAGAGTCCTAATCGTGCGACACCTAACAATATTGCTAGTCCTAACCATTAATACCTTCGCTAATGCGTCTGAATTAAACGTTGCTTTTATATACCAACATCCCGTTAGTGCTGGAGGTTGGAGCTTAACTCATGACTTGGGGAGGCAAGGCGTAGAGGAGTACTTTGGTAATAGGGTCGAAACGACTGCAATTGAAGGCATTACTCCAGGACCAGATACGGTACGCATATTGACCCGGCTAGGTCGCGAGAACTATGACATGGTTTTTGCTACCTCATTTGGTCATATGAACGGCGTGGTGAGAGTGGCTCGTAGTTATCCAGAAACTATTTTTGAACATGCGTCTGGCTATAAACTCGCACCTAATATTGGCACCTATCAAATCAGAGCCTATGAAGGTCGCTTTCTTGCAGGCGTACTCGCTGGTTCTATGACTGAGTCAGGGAAACTCGGATTCGTCGCGGCTTTTCCCATTCCGGAAGTCGTGAGGGGTATCAACGCATTCCTACTGGGCGCCCGTCAGGTACGATCAGACGCATCACTGAACGTTATTTGGATCAACACATGGATGGACCCAGGTAAATCACGCGAGGCAGCAGAGTTATTGATTGATCAAGACGTCGACGTTCTGACCCATCATACGGAATCGGCAGCAATTATTGTCGCCGCGGAACAGCGCGGCGTGTTCTCTATAGGTTACCAACACGACCGCTCCGCAGCTGGCCCTACTAAACATCTCGCTTCGGTTGAGCACAATTGGACACCGATCTATGTCGACATCATAGAATCGAAATTAAATAACCGCTGGCAGTCAAGACAGAGATGGGTTGGACTATCAGAGAACGCAACACGTCTCGTCGGTATCTCCAAAGACATTCCCGAAGATGTCCACAAACGCATCGATGAAATTACTCAATCGATTATTAATAAAGACATGCACGTTTTTTCTGGACCGATCTTCGACACTGAAGGAACAGAGCGTGTCGCATTTGGAGAACGTATTGATGACGTAGAGCTACAGCGTATGGAATGGTTTGCTAAAGGCGTACTTCAATCCCAATAGGGTTACGCCATTGCCCTCTGGAGGCGACGTTTTTCGATTTCCACCGACGTTCTCAACGCGTCGTAATCAAGACCGTTAGCGACCCCATCTTGGGCTACCCACCTACCGTTCACCATCACTTTCTTTGCTTTAATTGGTTCACCACAAATTACTGGCGCCTGATTAGCATTCCAAACCCCTAAAAAGCGCGGTGCATCAACGTCGAAAAGTACCAGATCCGCAACTGAACCCGGAGTCAAACGACCAGCATTCAACCCAAGAATATCTGCGCCACCTCGCGTACCCCAATCTATCACTTCCTCGACCCTTGTCACGTCCGGCCCACCAACTGCGCGGTGCAGAAGCCAGGCTTGCATCATCTCATTGACCATACTTCCCGATTCAGCGGAAGCCGACCCATCAACACCGATTGATATTGGCATCCCCTTCTTACTCATCTCAGGCAAATTAGCGATCCCGCTACCTAAACGACAATTGGACACTGGGCAATGCGAGATGCCCGTCCCTGAGCGAGCAAAACGTGCGATTGCACTGTTACTTGCATGTACAAGATGTGCATACCAAACATCCTCTCCTAACCAATTAACAGATTCGGCATATTCGTCCGCTGAACATCCAAACCGTTCTTGTGCGGTGGTTTCGTCTCGTAAGATCTCTAACAGGTGGCTATGCATTCGTAATTTGTGGAAACGCGCAAACTCTGCCATTAATCGAAGGTGCTCGGGCCCAGTTGAGTGAACAAGTGAGGTCGGTGCGACCACAACTCGGGACATCGAATCTTCGGCAGGATCGTGACGCAAAAGTGACCTGGTCATCCGCTTCTCCCAAAGTTCGATTGTTTCTATTCGATCGGCATTAAGTCCACGATGTGTTCCAGAACTTGTTGCACTGCCCCGACAAAGGATGAAGCGAATTCCTGTCTTTTCAGCTGCTTCGAACAAAGCATCTTCCATCTCATCAGATGTCTGCTCGTCATATAGATAATGGTGGTCTGCACATGTAGTGCAGCCAGATCTAAGTAATTCAGAAAAACCTACGCAGGCGGCGGTAAAAAGTGTCTCCGGAGTCATGTTTGGCCATGCAGCAAAAGGTACACGCGGAAGCCATTCATCAAGATCGCTATCAATGGCAGCAGGAACACCCTTAAGCAGAGACTGCGCAAGATGATGGTGGGTATTGACAAGCCCTGGCCAAAGTATCAACCCCCTCGCGTCGACAACTTCATCCTTGTCCTGAGCAGCAATACGGGGCTGTATATCTATAATATGGTTATCATAAATTTTGACATCGACAATGCCTTCATCCGTTCGCGCGCCGCGGATCAAAACCGACGAGGTCACGGAGAGGGAAGTCCCAAAGGAAATGCTTTTTCTACGTCAACGTCTCCATCAAGTAACTCAAGCTCAGTTAATTGTCGGATAAGCGTCATGACTCGCTCCCTATCAAATTTTCCAAATTCCTCTCCTGAATTGGGATCGCCGTGAGTCAATTGGTATTCCTGCATCGCGGCCTTCGACCACGACATGGACTCTTCAGTATGCTGTGGGTTGAGTTCTGCGATTGCCGCATGCGCGAGGTTGCCATCTCCGTCGACGTACGCTTGCCAACCCCTGATAGAAGCTCGCATAAATGCAGCGACAATATCGGGATTTTCTTGGACATATGATGCCTCGGCATAAACTTGCCTATAAGGATCAAACCCTGACTGGGATAGAGGGATAACCATTGGCTCAATGCCTTCTTTTGTTACATAGAACGGCTCATTAGTAATAAAACATTGCTGAATAAAGTCCGGGTCTGAAAGGAATCGTGTCAAGCTGTAATCAAGCGGCACAATTTGAAGGCGAATGCCCAAAGATTTTTGGAGAAATTGCACATATCCTGCTCCAGGATTAATCATGACCCTACGACCGTCCAAATCCATAAGAGACTGTAGTCCAAGACTCTTGTGCGACATGATGCATTGAGGATCATGCTGAAAGTACGGGAATACAGAGACCAACGGGATGCCCCTTGAAATCGCCATAAGTGTGTTATCGCTTGTACCCAACGCAAATTGAACACGGCCAGTGGCTACCAACTGCGGAATATTGCTCATATTTGCACCTGGTCGAACCTCTACTTCCAAACCTTCTTCCTCATAGAAACCAGCATGCAGAGCGTGATAAAAACCCGCATGTTCTGGTTGCGCATACCAGTCGGTTTGTAACACGACATTCGGTCGGTTCATCGCGTCATTTGGGACTTCTGAGGTCGCCATAGGGCCAGAAGTTTCACTACAACTAATCAGCACAATGATAAAAATTAAACATGCGGCTAGCCGTTGCGCAAAAATCTTTAAACTTTTCATAGGTCATCTCCAACATAAGAATCATGCCACTTGTGCAGCAGCCACCAGGAAAAGAGATTCACCATTCCCACAAATAGGAATCCAATCGCACACGCAGTAAACGCGGCAGCAAAGAGCGCAGGTATTTTAAATTGAGCGCTGAAGATCATAACCACGAAGCCAAGGCCAGCCTCGTTTGAAGAACCCATGCCTGCAACCGTGTCTCCGTAAAGAGCGCCTATAGGCGTCAACGCAGCAGCTACACGAAGGCCTGTTAAAAAATACGGCATCGCTGAAGGCAGTCGAAGCCAAAGCAACTCTTGCCACCGACTACTCTTGTATATCCTGAAGAGATCAACCAAATTCTGATCAGCGGAGCGCAATCCCATCGTCGTATTTGCAACGATCGGGAAAAAGCAGATTAAAAAGGTGATAACTGTGATGCTCAACAATCCCTGACCAGCCCAGAGGATGACGATCGGCGCAAGTACGATAATCGGTGTCATTTTGAGAATCAGAACATAAGGGTATACGCCCCTATAGGCCCAGTTACTTGATGCCAACCATACTGCCAGCAGCATCGCTCCAATTACTGAACTAAAAAAACCTACTAAACACGCAATAGTGGTTTGAACAGCCCCTGTCCATAGAACAGAACTCTCTTCAATGCCAGCTTCCACCACTCTATGAATTGGTGGTAGCTGATACTCAGGAATAGCAAATAAGGCGATAGCAAGATACCAACAAGCTATAAGCCCGCTGCCAATCAAAGCCGGCCACGCAAAATTAGCTAGTGAGCGTTTCAGAGGATATCCACTTTTGTTAGAGGATTAGCCTGTACCTGGCGTAATGCCTGACTAACCTCAACAACTAGGGACTGATAATAGGCTTCTTGTCTAGTCTTGTCGGTCCGAGGAAAGGGTAATGGGATATCAACAATTCTGGAAATCGTTCCTGGGTTTGGCGCCAGAATTACTACGCGTGAAGATAGAAAGACTGCCTCCGCGACAGAGTGGGTTACAAACATTGACGTCCAATGCGAAAGATCTCGCAGACGCAGAAGTTCTTCGTTGAGACCATCTCTCGTCATTTCATCAAGAGCCCCAAACGGTTCATCCAGCAATAATAGGTCTGGCTCCGTAGCCAATGCTCGAGCAATGGAAACCCGCATTCGCATGCCACCCGAGAGTTCGCGCGGATAATAGTCCGCTACATCAGCAAGTCCAACCAGGTCGAGAAAGTGACTCCCCGCAGCGCACCTAGTCTCGGCGTCAATGCCTTCGATACGCAATGGAAGAACTGTATTTTCGCGTACGGTCAGCCAAGGCAGCAACGTCGCATCCTGGAAAACATAGGCGAGTCTCGCACCAGTATTACCCTGCTCAATGCATCCCTTACTCGGTTCTATCAAGCCCGCGACCAGACGCAGGATTGTGGACTTTCCACAACCACTTGGACCGATAAGACTTAAGAATTCTCCTTCTTGAAGAGTCAGGTCAAGATCTTTGAGGACAAGTTTATCCAGTTCAAAGTATTTCCGAACGCCCCTTAGTTCCAGCATAGAAGTCAAACGATACTACTCATCGTCGGCAGAGATATTAGAATTTGCAAAAGCTATGCCAAGCGACGGCTGCTAGGTCAACGCTCAGTTTCAGCCTCCCCAGTCCATGCAACTTGAATTGTGCTTCATCACGAATCAGCAAAGCTCAGATTGCACTCTTTTGGCTCACGATATAGCTCGGGCGGCTGTAATCTCGACCTCTACTTTCATTTCTTCGCGTGTAAACCCTGCGACCACCATTAGCGTCGATGCCGGAGCGGACTGGGCGATAAAACGATCTCTGACCGACATATAATCAGAAAAAAACTTTCGATCAGTAACGTATGCATTAATCCTAACGACATCACAAAATTCCATACCAGCCGCGAAAAGTATCTCCTTTATATTCAGAAAACATTGCTCTGTTTGCGCCAAGACGCTAGATGGAATGGCATCTTCTTTGCTTACACCTAATTGACCAGAAGTGAAAAGCCATCGGGCATTAGAAGGGACAACGACCCCGTGATGATAATTTCCATAAGGTGGGCGTATATCAGGGACCAGATATTCTAGAGTCATTATCCACGTCACTTTTTCTCTTCGTTCGCTGTATGCAAGCAACTCTTATGCCCGTTTAAGGGCAGTATTGGATTAGTAAAAAATGTTACAAACCGCACCTTTCCAGCGCTGGCAAGATCTTACTACTGAGGACTTCAAAGCAATCGACCCAGAAAAGACCGTTGCTTTATTGCCACTGGGGGCAATGGAACAGCACGGGCCACATCTCCCGATATCGACCGATGCAACAATCGCCGAAGAGATGTGTACACGAGGCGCCAAGCTGGCAGATGGCAGTTTTCAACTCCTATTAATGCCCACACAGTCCATCGGTAAGTCGACCGAACACACTCAGTTTCCAGGCACTCTTACCCACAGTGCGCCCACGCTCTTGGATTCTTGGATGGAAATCGGGGATAGCGTCGCGAGAACGGGCATTAAAAAGTTGGTATTTTTTAACGGCCATGGCGGGCAGCCACAGATCATGGAAATCTGCTGCCGAGAGCTGCGTATCCGACATGACATGCTGTGTGTGGGCACGAGCAACTGGAGCTTTGGACAACCTGAGGCAAGCACGGTCCCCGCTGCGGAAAGGCGGTACGGTATTCACGCGGGAACTGTAGAGACCTCTATCATGCTATCCCTCAAACCTGAGCTAGTGCGCATGGATAAGGCGCAAAATTTTGAGGGCTTGCTTGCAGACGTTGAGCTGGAATACGAAGAATTGCGCATCATTGGCAGTACCTACGTAGGCTGGCAGGCGCAAGATCTTCATCCAATCGGATGCTCGGGTGACGCTACCAAAGCTTCATCTACAATCGGTGAGGTCTATGTCCAACACATCACGAAAGGTCTTTCACGATTGCTAAAAGAGGTGTCCACTTACCCTCTAGAACGTATAAGGGATCGTGTAATCTGACGTTAATCTGCAGAGCCGACGCTTCGAGTTGCACGAACGAGAAGCGAACCCGCAATTATTAAATAAGCTACTGATAATTCCGGAGATACGGCTATTCCGACTGATTCACTATGCATCAAGCCGAAAAAAGATAGTATGGCTGCAACTAGAGCAAAAGCTGATGCTCTCTTAAATTGCCGGTCGATAATTGTGATGGCTATTGCGGCCAAAATAATACCCGATAGGATTGCGCCGCCCCCTAAGACTTCCAGTCCCGCGTATAAAACGCCCTCTTCAGTCAGAGCCTGTGTACCGACGTTAGACGCGGTCGTTCCTGCAGCGATAAGCGCACTATCTACCTGATTTTTACCCCAAGCCGCAAGGTGTGGGATCAGTGCAAGAATTATTGCCGGCGCGTGCTTCGCAGGCGATTCCGCGAAAGCCTGCGCACCAATCAACATCCCGATATAAAGAAGGATAGGCAAGATAGCAACGGCTGGAATAATCGCGAGCATAAGACTAAGCAGCCCTAAACAACTCAAAATAAAAATTACGATCCCAGTCACTGCGGAATAACCTAAGCGCCCTCCCATTGCCTTCCAGCCTGGATGGCCAATATAAACCGCATTGATAAAGGGATTCCCCATCAGACAACCCATCATGCTGACCACTCCGTCTGCTGTTACTACCCGAGTTGTCGGATAGTGATCACCCGCCACGGCAGCGGATTCGACATTATCCGTTGCCTCAACAAGATCATAAATGCCAAAAGGGATTGCGGTAACAAGCAGGATACCGAGATACTCAAAACCAGAGAAAACGTGGCCAAATGCGGGCAACGGAATACTAAAACCAAAATCAAGCAAAGCAGAAGTGATCCCAGTCAAACTGGTGTTGGTATAGGTAAACCCTGCGAAGTGAACACTCCAAGCGATGACCACACCCACGAGGATTGCGATGAGGCCAGCCGGAATTCCGAATGCATATCTAACACGGCCGAACCAACCGCTTAGAATAATCACAAAACAAATTAAACCGATGGCTGGAAAAGTCATCATCTCCAACGCAGGTCGCATTGCAATAAAGGTGATAGAAACACCCGCAAGGGTTCCGAGTAACGCACCTCGAGGAGTCAAATTGCGAATAAACGGAGCGATGAACCCGCCCAACATAAGAATGATGCTTTGAATAAATACCCAAGCTAGACCTGCCTCCCAAGCGGAGATGGCACTTCCTGATTGCTGTTGGATGGGTATCATGATTACGAAAACCACAACAAACATATGCGGAACACTAATACCCGAAGGTAAGGCACAGACATCGCCTCGGCCCGTCTCTTTTGCTAACCGCCAACCAAGGTAGGTGTAATAACTAGTCGAAAGAAACAACATCAAACCCGTTGCTGGAAGAATTCTTCCAAAAATCAAATCATCAGGCATGCCAACAGCGAAACTCAGTAACCCGGTTAGTACTAGCATGTTGACAAGAATATTGGTCCCGAAACCGAATAGAGCATTCCAATCTCCTGGCTGCCAGAGAGAAGGTGCGGCATTCATATTTTTTACGGGAGCCATCAAGTATCACCTAAAAATGCGTTGTTCAAACTATCAGACGTGGTTACTCGTCCAAAAATTCCTCCTTGCGCTGCAACCATCTTCAGAGCGGACTCGTGTAACTCAGGCGCGTAAGAGCCACACGCATCAGCAACGACTAGACACATGAAACCGCGATCAGACGCTTCTCGAATAGTGCTACTAACGCAAACTTCGGTCGTGACACCGCACAAAATTAAAGTATCGATGCCTTGTCTGCGCAGCTGTAACTCTAGCGTTGTCTTATAGAATGCCCCTTTACCTGGTTTATCTATAACCAATTCATCGCCACGAGGTGATAATCTGGGGACAATATCGTGTCCTGGCTCTCCCCGAATGAGTACTCTTCCCATGGGGCCAACATCACCAATCCGTGAGCCCTCCGGGAGTTGATAGTACTTGCTATCCGGGAGATCACTCAGGTCTGGCAAATGACCTTCCCTAGTATGCACGATAAGCATATTCTTACAGCGCGCCAACATAAGCAGTGACTCGACCCTATCAACAACGGGCGTTAACAAACTTACATCGTTACCGAGTAGGTCGCCAAAACCACCGGGCTCTAAGAAATCTCGTTGCATATCGATCACGATCAATGCAGTACGATTAGGATCAGCCGCAATCACATTTGATTGTGCCTCTGGGCCTAGCAATGCCAAGTCCGCGTGGTCTCCGCTTTGAAAATAAGTTTGCCCAGATGGAATGTTGCTAGCCTCGGTGATGGCGCGCAAATGGCTCGCAGAGGGTCCACTTCATCGAGTACAACTAGATCCGCAGTTTCCTCGTTACGAATCTCAGCACGTGTTCCGTCGAATGCCTTCGCCGCGTTACGAGTCACCAAATCTATTGCACCAACGAGTTCCTCAGTTCCTGTTCTTTGGTCGACCAAAGCGGTGAGGCTAGCAGCCATCAAGGGATCGTAATTGCCAAAAGGATTAAATGGATCACTGACATTGTCCGAACCAGCGCATACATTAATACCTGCCTGGATCAATCTCGTGACAGGAGTCATTCCACGAGGCTTAGGTGTCGCCGATCTCCCCATCAAAACCAGATTGCAAAGCGGTAATGCGACCACACTAATGTGTGCAGCGGCAACTTTCGATGCTGTAGTCTCGACAATTTCTGGAGGCTGGAATGCAAGCGAACAACAGTGGCTAGCGGTTACCGCCTGTGCATACTTCGATGATAGACATGCATCCGCCAGCGTTAAGAGCGTAACGCTTTCAGAATCTTCGGTCTCATCAATGTGCAAATCGATTGGCGTATCGTAATCACGAGCATATTTAAGAGCTGTAGCAACAGAGCTCGTAGGGTCTGGCATCAATGCGGGCGCCCCACCAACGATATCTAAACCTAGGTCCAGAGCCCTTTCCAAACGTTTCCTTTCCTCTCTGGTACCGTCAAGCGACATCATGCCAGCAAATTGTATGTTGATCGCCTCCCTGAGTTCGTATCGAACCTCGTTCAATACTCGCAGCACATCTAAATCAGAGTCTTGGCTTAAGTTCAGATGACTACGCATTTTTGTTGTTCCGAAGCTGATCGAGTGACGCACAGCTGCCAAAGCATTCTTACGAATATCGTCCTGCTGACGTGTAGTCTCGGTACGCTTGAAATTTTCGATGGCTCCTCTCAAAGTGCCTTCCGGGTTTTCAATATGAGAATAGGTCTTGTCTAAGTGGGCATGAATCTCTGTAAGCCCTGGAAGAACAAGCCGTCCCTCTAGATCCCATACATCTGCGTCACAAATGGACCCCTCGTCGGTATCGAGAAATATTTTTCCGGCTTTCAATAGGATATTGTGTGTGTTCTCTACTCCCCACAGACGAGCATTACGAAGCAACCAAGTCATTTTTCGCTAGCAGAGCGAAGGTGACCCGGATTTAACAGCCCTAAGCGATCGTACTGTTGCTTTTTGGCGTGAAATCCCTCGCCATACCATCGACTGTCATCATTTAGAAAGTAGGTATGTGGATTAGCAACACTGATACCTATTTCTTCGGAGAATTCTATTAATTCATTTAGACGGTCAGGCGAAGTAAATTTCACTATCGTGAGACCTCCAGCCTGAACATCACCTTTAGATCGAATAAATTCGATATGCTCGAAAACTTCACCAGGAAAAGCTTTTTTTCGTTCCTCAATTTGATCTTGTAAACGATTAATATCGAAGCGATCTTGCAAATATGTGAGTTCGTGGTCGGCTTTCATTGCCCACTGAGTTGTATGGTTCCAAGTGTAGTCATACAACTGTCGTCCCCGGCCGCCGTCTTGACTTGGCGCTTGGTGAAAAGTCACTGTTCCACCTAGGGCGCTTGATAGCCCTTCAATTATTTCCGGTGGCTGATCAGTGTAGACGAAGAGCACATGCTTGCTTTCTGGAATTGCGGCACCACGTCTTAGTGGCTTGAAATACGAGGGTATTGGCCACTCAAAGGCAGTAATAAGCCTTTTTCTTATATTTGGGTCTCGAGCAAGCGCCTCGCCTGCAGAAAGCGCAAGCTTGAGATCATCGAACGCAAAAACATATTGATGCCAAGAGGTGCGCGGTGCTAGCGCAAACTCGACTTCACTGATAAACGCCGTGAGGCCGCAGTTATGCAGGACCCCTTCAAGCTCTCCTGCAACTAATTCGACTCTTTCAGAGGGATCATCCAAGGTATAAATTGTTGCACCTAGGATATTATCGTTTTCCCACAGCATCCCCCATTCGACAGATCCAATACCACCGGAACCACCAGCAATGAACCCTGCCGAGGAGGAGGTTGGAACTGTACTAGGAAAGAGCCGCAACTCAGAATCAACCTGGGCTGCGGCTTCTTCAATTTTATAAAGTATATGCCCTGCCTCTACTCTCGCAGATGTAGTCGACAGACTTAACAAATTATCTAAGTTGCGCGTGTTCACCATAATGCCACCGTTTAAAGGGACACCCTGACCATAGTTACCTGTCCCCGCCCCTCTGGGCACTAGTGGAATTTTTTCACGTGCTGCTAATGACAAAACTTTCTGAAGTTCATTTTGGTTATTTGGGTAGACAATAGCTTCAGCACTCTTTCCATCCAATTGAGGAATCAGGACAGGGCTAAAGTGGTAACAGTCTTTCGAGCCCGACGCTAACTTATCAGGAAGAGTGGTTATCGACTCAGCACCGACAATAGAGGTCAGCGCCACCAAAGTATCAGTATTTACGTGCTCCAATTCTTGCTCCTAAATTGGTATCAATGATCATCAAAAACAACACAGAAATTATTTACGTCTCTGAAGTCTCTCTTACGTCAACAGACACACGCACATAAGAACTTTTCATCATAGAAGTTGCCTTTTTTAAGCTGCAAAACTTGTTCCACTTACCTTTTAATTTTTACATGAAGTCGACTGTAGCACTCAAAAAAATCGCCTTAAGTAAGAATGTGGCATCTTGCTGGTACGTTTGTTGCTTAGATCTGACAAAGCGAGGTTTAAAAAATATATGGTAACGAGGCTCTGCAAGATAGTTCTGGTTAGCGCGGTCGCATTGTTCGCGTGGTTAGTTGGGATTAACAACATCACCGACTACGGTTCCAATTTCGCGTTTGTGCAGCATGTTATGAGCATGGACACCACCTTTGAAGGAAACAAACTTATGTGGCGAGCGATTGTCTCGCCAAACTTTCACCATGCTGCATATTTTCTTATTATTTTCTTGGAACTCCTTACAGGAACACTGTGTTCTTTCGGGGCCTACCGATTGATTCTCGCGCGTAATGAAGATCAGCAGACCTTTGTAGCCGCGAAGACGATCGCCAACCTTGGCCTCACAACTGGCATTGTTCTCTGGTTTTCAGGTTTTCTGACTGTAGGGGCAGAATGGTTCGTCATGTGGCAATCAGATACATGGAATGGCCAACAAGCTGCCTTTCGCTTTGTCGTCGTGCTCTTCGGTGTTCTGATTTTTTTAAACCAAAAAGACTGAGGGCAGGTCAATGCTCGTAACGAAACAACCCGTTCTTCGTCGATTTTGGTATACGACTGTTCCAGATGAATTATTAAAAGGTACACCGATCGCATTTAGACTGCTCGGCGAGGACATCGTCCTCTGGAGAGATCTCGAGGGATATCCGCATGCATTGGAAGATCGCTGCTGTCATCGCACTGCAAAACTTTCTAAAGGCCACGTTAAAGACGGCCAGATTGTTTGCGGCTACCATGGTTGGACTTACGATAAATCAGGACGTTGCGTTTTTCTGCCCCAAGAGCCAGGCGGCGCCGCAAGGCGGGAACTGAGGGTCAACTCATATCATTGCGAGTCCAAGTATGGATATGTCTGGGTCGCCCTAGAAGATCCATTATTGCCAATTCCAACTATTCCGGAAGAATCTATACACGGCGTAAGAAGAATTGCGCAATTCTACGAGCGCTGGGAGACCAGTAGTCTACGCTTCCTAGAAAACGCGTTCGACAACTCCCACTTCAGCTTTGTACACCGCTCAACCTTCGGAGACTCAACTAACCCCGCCCCTTCAAGCTACGATATCAAGGAGCATCCTTGGGGTTTTGAGTCTGAGACAGAAGTTGAAATCGTAAACCCTCCAGAAAGTCATGTATTAACGGGAACTAACGAGCCTCGCACTAAGCGCATGCTGGCTAACACTTACTACCTTCCATTCTGTCGCAGATTTGGGTGCAGTTATCCTAACGGACTAATTCACACCATCTTTAACTGTGCAACGCCAATAGACGATGGAAGCATCATGCTAAGCCAGTGGTTATATCGAAACGATTCAGAGCAAGATGCTCCAGAATCAATGCTGAACGCATTCGATAGGCGAGTGACCGATGAAGATAAAGATATTCTAGAATCTACTGATCCTAACGCTTGCGTTGACGTTCAGAGGCAAGCTGAAAAACACATGGTTTCAGATAAGCCTGGACTTGTAATTCGACGCCAAATAATGGCGCTGTTGCGCACACACGGTGAAGATGAAGTTTTCTTAACTTCTATTTGATGCAAATCTTTACGTGCTGACTGTCTGAATAGCTCCATTATCAAGCACCAATATGCAGAAGCGCCCTACTCTTGGGCATACGCGCGCTCCAATACGACGGCTTTTTTTCCAGAGCCGACACTAGAACCCCCTAATGCCTCCCAATAAACGTATTAGGTTGTCGCCGGAGCGGATGGCACAAACTTTGCTGGTTCAGACAGGTAACTAGGAGAAACGTTCATGCAAAAAACAAGAAATCGATGGCTGGGTATTCTTTTATTGCTCTTACTACCATTTAGCCTCAATGCAGAGGAAGAGGTTGTTGAGCTTGAGACCTACACAGCAGAGGATGAGATTGAGGACGATTTCGGCGTATTACCAAGAGAACCTGTCAACTCCGTCTTCGGATTTGATAAAACCGCTCTTGAGACACCCCGGTCTGTGAGTTCAGTGAGTGCGGAATTTCTAGAGACTTTCGACGTCACTAGCATCAACGATATTTCAACATTCATTCCCGGCTCATTTACAACGTCATTTTTTGGCGTAGCCGGTTCGTTAGATATCAGGGGCACCCCCGCGGATAACTACTTTCGTGGAGTAAAGAGAATCGCGAACGATGGCGTTTACCCGACGCCAATTGGGGCCAGTGATCGAATCGACGTAATTCGTGGTCCCATGAGTCCGATATCTGGTCCCAGTCGCGTCGCAGGGGCTTTAAATTTCATTCCCAAGTCTGCCCGGGCAGAAACGGGACAGTACATGTCTGAAGCGGCGGGTACTTTAAGTTACACCACTGGCTCCTGGGACAAGAGCATTCTGAGGGCTGAGGTCGGTGGTCCAATGAGCATTGCAGATAAAACCGCCGGCTATTATGTGTTTGCCGAGATCGAAGATTCTGGCAGCTACTATCGCCTAGATTTCACAAAACAAACATTGCTACAGGGGTCTTTCAACGTTGACCTTTCTGATACCACTAGGATTGAGTTCGGCGGCATGTACCAGAAATGGGATGGTCACGAAAATGGCGGCTGGAATCGAGTTACACAGGAACTGATAGATACAGGCACTTACGTAACGGGACAACCTAACCACACGCCACCGGACGCAAATGGCGATGGCTGGATCAACTGGCGAGAGATAATCAATATTGAAACAGGATTCAGCGGTGCAGGTTTTGGCACCAACGTTAATTGTTTTGGAGATTTCCAAGGCTTTGCAGATAGCGGCAGTACCCAGCTGTTCTGTCCTGGACCATTTGACCCAGCAGATCTTGATGAAGGTTCCATACCAACCAGAGATGGCGTCGGCATCTATGGCATCACGCCAACCGGGACCGCGCAATTGGATGGAAGCCAAGTACTCATTACCTATGAAGATCTTTACAAAACAGATGCGTTGACTCTCTATCTTGATTTCATCACGGAATATGACTCAGGGTGGTCTATGACGAACAAGTTTTTCTACGATGAAGTCAAAAGCGCGAACAGTGATGCTTATGGCTTCTCAAAGACGGGTGATAGCTGGCTTTTTGAGTACCAGTTGATCTTCTCTAAGATGTTCGAAAATGATTCTTTCACTGCAAACGTGAGTTTATCCCCATCACTGCGCTATATTGATGCCTTTTATGCCAATGATTTCTTTCACGAAATTTTTGACAGGGTTGACCTGACTGTTGGGTTCAATCCTTCTAGTAGAGTGGGTTCCAACGTGTTGCTTGGACCTGAGCTCGAACCGTGGGGCATTAATGATTTCGCCGAAACAACCCAAATCGGACTTGCTGCGCTAGCTGATGTTAGTTTCGGCAATCTCAATGTAGTATTGGGCGGACGCATTGATAGTGTTGAGATCGATGCAGAAACAGGAGATCCGGCGCGATTCTTCGCTCGAACTGCCGGTGCTGTCGCTTCGAACAGTGATGAGGGCTACTCTTATACTGCGTCTTTGTCTTATAAGATTTCGGACAACATCATTCCCTACGTAACTGTTTCAGAGCAATCTACCGTTCTCTTCGGTACGCACGACTCTATTGAACTCGCATTTGTTGATGCTAATGAGTTTCTCGGAGAGTCGACCATGGAAGAAGCTGGCATAAAAGCTAATTTCCTTGATGGACGACTGTTTGTCGCCGGATCTGTTTTCGAACAAGAACGGATATCGATAAACCAGAACGGCGCGACTGAGTCTAACGAAGCACTCAGGTCAGATGGGTTTGAAATAGAGTTACGAGTAGTCCCTACGGAAAACACATCTATCGTTGCCACGTACACCGATCTTGAGGTAGTAAGAACTGACGTAAATGGTGTCTGGTTCACGTTCCTAGGAGCAGCGGACTTCCCACAACTAGATCCCTCGCTGATCTGGGGTGGGGTCTTTGGCGGTAACGTGATCGTTGATGACGAACCTGCACGAGGTGGTATTCCTGAGACGATCATCTCCCTCTCGGCAACTGCACGTTTTTCTGACGCTTTGTCGGGAGCCATTTCTCTGTCAAGTGTGGATGAGGTTTTTCCTTCACCGACAGGAAATCTAGTTCTGCCAGCATATGACAAAGTTGACTTATCTCTGACCTACGCGACGCCGACGTTTACAGCCAAAGCGTCCGTAAATAACCTCACAGATGAGCAGTACTTTAGGGCAAACTTCCCTGGACTCTACGGTAACCTGGTAGTCCTTCCTGAAAAACCAATTAACTACACGTTTTCAGTGACCTATCGTTTCTGATCCTAGCCCGGGCGCCCTCCAGGGGCGCCCGCTCTTTTTTCTGTCTAGTAATGTCTCCCGAATTAGCTAAGCGCCACTTATTACATGCAAATGAGATCGCGCATCAAGCTGTGGCAGAAGGACACCACCCCTTCGGCGCCGTGTTAGTCGGGCCCGATCAAACCACAATTCTTATCGAGCAAGTCAATATTTCACCCGTGAGACACGCCGAATCTACTTTGCTGTTGCGTATAGAAAATGAGTTCGAGTTTTCTCCAGATCAAAGATGGCAGTGTACGCTGGTAACTACCGTTGAACCCTGCGCAATGTGTGCCGCAACCATGTACTGGTCAAATGTTGGTAATCTCGTTTACGGAATGGAAGAAACCAAACTACTCGCTCTGACCGGTAACCATCCAGAAAATCCGACTATGAGCCTTCCATGCAGGGAAGTATTTTCCCGGGGTCAAAAAGATATAAAGGTTCAAGGCCCCTTTAAGGAACTTTCAGAGCTTCTCATGCGGCCTCACCACGACTTCTGGCATCAGGCCGGGCAATAGCACCAATTGCGTCTCAGCATTCGTTTCCCGCATAGCATGAAGCGAAGCAAGGTTAGGATCATCAAGTCACGCTTCAGCAGCCTCCATGCTCGGGAATTCGATTAGAACAACTCAATTCCATTGGCGATTATCTGAGCGGCGCACAGGTTTTCCTCCGCGCACAAGATAACGCCTTCCGAATTTTTCAACACTTGCAGTGATGGCTGTAATGAAGGAGGCATAAGCTTCAGCATTCACTATCTTATTATCAGCTAGAATATAAGCGGTCACGTGATTTGAGCCGCGTTTAGCTTTGAAAGGATGTGATCTCCCGCAGTTACAGGCGAATAATTAGGCTTTCTACCATCAGCTACGCAACTCGCTAGCGGCGTGACTAGTACTTCGGAATCCGGATCAGTAAAAAACGCAATCGAGTATCTATCACGAAAACCTAACCTTGGGAGTACTCGGTGCTCCGTCGAGGGGTAACGGTCATTGCTCCAAATCTGCATCAGGTCCCCAGTATTAATTACAACTGTACCTTCTATATGCGGTACGTCTAGCCATACGCCTGACGGTAGTTTTAGCTGCAGACCACCGACATTGTCCTGCAATAGAAGTGTAATCGCTCCATAATCGGTATGAGACCCAGCTCCCATTTGCGAGGGTGACGAACATTCGTAACCAAAAGCTGGGTAGTGTAGGTACCGCATCGTTATGTTTTCTCCGCTATGCTTAGCTACAAAATAATCACGATCAGTACCCAAGGCGATCGCGAATATTCTGAGCACGTTGAAGGCGCATTGCTGGCAGTTATCATAAAATTCAAGTGATAGCTGACGATATACTGGATCTGGCCAGGCTCGAGGATCGTCAGCCCTGCCAGTAAGGTTACGCATAGTAAATGTCTCTTTGATATCAGGGTATTGTTTAGGATCGAGCTTCTCTGTCAGGGCTCCCTGATATCCGAAGTTATTACTGGTTCCTTCATATGCATGGTTCATCTTTTTCGAGTTCTCTTCAGAAAAAAAAGACTGGACGACCTCCATAACGGCATCTTTAAGTCCAAAATCCACACCAATATTGCGTGCGAGGACAAAACCAAATCTCCGCAGATTTTCGTCAAGCACCAGCGCCAGCTCTCTCTCATTTCTCAAACTGTCAAAATCGATAATCGGAATCGACATGTGATCGCTCCATAATCTAACGAAAAAGACTTGTGCAATATTCACACCATTTTCGAAAGTGGCTTATAAATTAAAAAACCACTCAAGAGGGAACTGTAACTTCGCCAACAACTCAATCTGGGCGACCACATATGAAAAACTCTTTCATCAATAATTATCCATCAAATTTGAGCGTTTTTGGCAACGTGTAGGGTTTCCAGTTTGTTTACGTACAGCCCAACGGGCTTTATTGAGTTCTATCTTTCATTACACGTGAGGCACCTTCGAGACGCTTCTCCGTGGGTGTTTTGACTACGACATCCAATGCCTGTTACGCGAGCTCACAAGATCTGACGTTGGTAGTTTGCCGGTCATAGAAAAA
>CAJWGQ010000005.1 GCA_913041025.1 uncultured Gammaproteobacteria bacterium
TTCAGGAAGCCAAGAATCTGTTGAAAGACCTTGGCCGTCGTGTTTTTCGTATATCGTCTTCGTTGACTGAGCTGAACGACGACGAAAAATCTTTTTTGAGAGCATTCAAGGGCCAACATGACTTATTCGAAAAGGAGGCGGTGATTCACAAACGATTAGACGAATTTTATAAAGCGTCTGAGGGATATGTTGAGTTACTCAAAGACGTAAATATTCGTTTGTTGGAACTAACGGGAAGACCCAGGCCCGACTGACACATCGACATTCGATTGACTCTGGCTTTCCCTGATGTTGATATAAAAGTACGCGAAGGAGAAGGAGTGGCTCCATGGGAATACCGATATTTTCAGCTACAACAGCGACGGACACGATAGCTGCAGCTTTAGGCGAAGCAGGCTGCGTTGTAGTGACTGGCGTATTCGACGAATCAACAAGGAACCGAGTCAGACAAGAGCTCGGCCCCTACATGGAACGGGTTTCGGTTGAGGAAGATGATCCGGCTGAGTTCTACGCAGGTCTTACCAGAAGAACAAGTGCGCTTGTTGCAAGATCTCAGACCGTTGGTGAGCTGGTGGTAGACGAGATGTCTGAAAAAATGTGTGATCGGTTTCTTTCGCCTAATGGAGAATTTGGTTACCACCTTCATGTGAGCGCTGCTCTAGAGGTGGGCCCCGGAGCTCGCCGTCAGATACTCCATCGTGAAGAGGATTCTTTTACTTTTTTCCCACATCCTAGACCCAACCTGATAGTGGCCAGCATGTGGGCTGTCAGTGATTTTAGAGCTGATAATGGTGGCACTCTCCTAGTACCGGGCAGCCATCGATGGCCGGAAGAGCGGGAGGCTAAAGAAGCGGAGATTTGTAAGGCAGAGATGCCGGCGGGTTCTGTACTGTATTGGCTGGGCGGTGTGCTGCATGGGGCGGGCGCGAATGTCTCTGATGATTGGAGGTACGGTATCATTTTGACGTATTCCCTCGGGTGGTTACGGCAAGAGGAAAATCAATATCTCGATGTGCCTCCGCATGTCGCAAAGGATTTGCCGCCGCGTGTCCGAGAACTGATAGGCTATAAAATGTACAGGGGTCTGGGTTTTTCTATGAACCGAGATGTCCAGCTGGTGCAGGATATCTAAATCTTCGATTTTTTTTAGTTAGGCTTTGGTTTATCGAAGGGTGATTTGACTGGTTTCAGGGGTGCTCGATAGGGATACTGGTCCCTTGTTTCCTTGGATCATCATGGAAACTGATGATTCGCCTTCAGCCACGGGTATCTGAAGGCCGATTGTCGTTAGAATTTGTTGCAGCCTCTCTGAATCAGGATTGGATATTGATAACGACTTAAATTCTCCAGCTACTGGATTATCATCTTTAGGGTTTTCGCAATCGAGCCAATCGATGAAAAATGGCAAGCATCCACCAAACGGTGATTTTGATGGGAAAAGTAGTTCCCATTCCATGATGCTCCCTCCGGTTGTCTGACGCTTGGTTTTATTGGGGCCAGCGGTAGCTATCTCTAATTCTGATAATTTTGATGAAAGACTGTTGAGATCTCCCTCCGCACACCAGGTCACCAGTCCTGCATTTGATAAGCCTGCCAGTCTTTCGCCAAATGTGCCTTTGATTGACTGAGCAGGGTCTGGTGCAATAATTTCCAGGTAGGTGCTGCCTAGTGACATCAAAGCATTTCGGGTCCCTAGACCAACATGCTCGCCCCCGTAAGCTGCTTCGACTCCAAAAGTATCGTTCGCCCAAATCAAGCCCTCGTTCAACGAAGGCACCGCGTACATAAAATGGTCTATTCGTATGGGCATTATTCCTTTTCTCCCGAGATTGTTTGTTAAGGGTCAGGTCGCGGTTTGCTAGTGTCAAGAAAATTTAAACGGCAATGCGATTGATACTAGTTGATTTGATGTTTTTATTGAGTGAAATGGACCAGTTCCGAATTGATGTAAACAGCAACAAATAGTTTCACGCTGACGCTTGTCACTTCTTTTGGATTGCACGACAATCAATTGATCAACGCGTGGAAAAGGGAAGTAGTGATGTCAGCAGAAGAAGTGCCATTACATTTGCGAGGAAACGGCCGTCCGGTCTCCGAAGAGCTAAGTTTGACGGAGCTTCAAGTGACAGGGTCTATTCCAAAAGAGCTGGATGGCCGATATGTCAGAAATGGAGCCAACCCAATTAGCGGCACCAGCGCTCACCCTTTTTTAGGCGATGGAATGGTTCATGCTCTTCGATTGCGCGATGGTAAAGCGGACTGGTATAGAAATCGATACATCAAGACTCCTTTTATAACTGATACAAGTCTTAATGGTTTAGATCCCACCGTGATGATGAAAATGGAGTCATCGAAAGCAAATACTCACGTGGTAGGGCATGCTGGCAAAATACTAGCTTTGGAAGAGGGTCATTTTCCCTATTCGCTGGATGGTGAGATTAATACGATTGGGCCTACCGATTTCGATGGGGCGCTAAAGGGTTCATTTACCGCTCACCCGAAAATTTGTCCCCTCACGGGCGAAATGCTGGCGTTTGGTTATTCGCTTTTTGAACCTCACTTAAGATATCTAAGGGTTTCGGCTTCTGGCGAGCTAGTGCAGACCGAAACTATTACGGTAGGTGGTCCGACGATGATGCACGACTTTAATGTCACTGAAAATTACGTCATTTTTATGGATCTTCCAGCCGTCTTTGATATGCAATTGGCGATGAGCGGGGACATGCCTATACGTTGGGACGATGACTATCCCGCGCGGCTGGGCGTAATGCCGCGCACTGGAAGTGACTCAGACATCAATTGGTTTGAGATAAACCCTTGTTATATTTTTCATCCGATGAACTCTTACGAAGAGGAAGGTCGAATTGTTTTGGACGTTGCTCGTTACGACCATATTTGGCGGGAATCGACGATGGACTTTCCGTCCCCTGTCCTTTGGCGTTTGACTATTGATACTGCAAGCGGAACGGTTCATGAGCAACAAATTGATGACATGCCAGCTGAGTTTCCGCGGGTCGCCGATCTGGTGGTTGGGCAAAAACATCGATATGGATATATGGTCAGTCTGTCCAATAATGATAACCCCGATGATCTTGTGAATGCATCGAGTTCTATTTTGAAGTACGACTGTAACACCGGTCAGAAGCATGAACTTGACTTGGGCAGAGGGTGTGTCGGCGGCGAGCCAGTATTTGTCCAGTCGGAAAATTTTCGGAATGAGGATGACGGTTATCTGATGACCTATGTATTCGATGCGAAAGCAAATGCCAGCCGATTTGTGATTATGGATGCGGCGACTATGGATAATACTCCTGTCGCATCGATCGAGCTTCCCAGAATTCCTAACGGATTTCATGGTAGCTGGATTCCTACATCCGTTGCTGGCTAGCCCTGTTAAATGGGCCGGTCTGATTGATAAATATGAAAAAACCTGTCAACCGAGGAAATAGCTGATGAGATGGTTGGTGATCATCTGCTCCAGCACTCTCTCTTTTTATGTCAGTGCTGAGAATTCGAAGTCCTTCATTACTGGTGATTCTGCACAATTCCGGCAATTAATCCCTGCAGAGGAGTCCTCTGCCTGGGCATGGTGTGCGGCCACCGCAAATTTTGCGGCTGATTTGTTGGAACAAGATGAGATTAAATTTCCGGTTGTAAGAGAGCTAAGCAACATGGCGGAGTCTTCCGAAAATGCGATATTTTCGTTGTATTGGTGGCAATATGAAATGCGACTTTATCGGAAACAGGATTCTTTGAAATATTCTTCGAGTGCTCACAAAAAGCGAATGGAAGAATTCCGCGAAGTGGCACGAGAAATGGTGGATGAGAGGAATGGCCAAATTCTCAGCGCAAGTCGACGGAGTATCGAACATAGAGAAAGGCTAAAGGAGCAAATCCGTAACACGCTCATTTTGTGCGAAGGTAATGTTGCAGGAATGGAATATTACAGCCAGTTGTGGAACGGATGGATGACTGCAAACCGTGCCAAGCTCAATTTCTAGGCACGGCTCCAAAGATCTTTAATAGGTTTTAGTTGGCGGCTCTCAGCTCTTGCTCTTGAGGGTAGGGAGTGGTCACCATGGCAGAGATGTCCCTCTCTTCCTCAGTCTGCTCTAATCCCTCGGCGGTCTCTGAGGCAAGCAACGCCAGTTCCTCTTTGTAGGTATTGAAGAACTCTCCCATAGCTGCCAGAAATTTGGTGTAGTCCTCATCTGTAAGCACTGTTGGAAGTGTCAGGTAATTTAGTTTGGGACTACCAGCAAGAATGTCGTGTTTCTGGAGCATATGAAACCAAAATAGCTGTGATGCCTCGAAGACAGCTCGCTGTGGCGCCAAACCTAAACGGTGCGAGTTGATGTCTCCTTCCGCGCTTTGAACCACTGGTCTTTGTTGCCAGATTAAGGTGATTAAGCTGCCCGTACCGCAGGCCTGGCAGGGGGCCCCAAGGGACTTTGCTAGCCGATTGATTTCTTCTCGAAACCAGTCTCCCTTTGCATTGTGTGCCAGACATTGTTCAGCGGTCCACAAGTGCTCCAAAACAGCATCTACTGCTGTCAGACAGAGCGCATTTTGGTTGAAGGTACCGCCGCTGTTAATCGTTTCAGGGTGTAAGGGGTCATGACGCTCCATCCACTGGGTGGTTCCACCAAACCCGCCAAAGGGAAAGCCGCCGCCAAAGTATTTGCCGAAAGTCGTCATGTCGGGAGTGACTTGCACCAACTCCTGAGCTCCGCCGGGCGCTAGTCTGGAAGTCATGACTTCGTCGAAAATAAGAGCGCAGCCAGCTTCGGTGCAGGCCTCGCGAATCGCGCTCAAGTATTGTGTTGGAGCGACCTGCTTAAGATAAACCATTGGATTTACCATGACCGGCTCCATGATGAATGCCGCAAGATCGTCCGCATTGTCTCTGATGGCTCGTACAATCAGGTCAGCGTCGCCATAAGGCACGATGACTTTCTCATAGGGGGTGTCTAAAGGCCCTGCCATTTTTCCGCCGTGAATCCAGGCGCCGTGATACGCGCCATCGTACATCATTATCTTGTTTTTCCCCGTGACGGCTCGGGCGGTGTGGATGGCATATGAATTGGCCTCGGTTCCCGTATTTGAAAATCTCACCAGATCTATAGACGGGAAGCGCTGGGTAAATGCTTTCGCAACTTTAGCTTCGAGTAAGTTGGGAGCGCCTCCAAGTGCGTGACCAGCTTCCATCGCTTTAGCGACGGCTTCTTTTACCGGAGTAGGTGAAAAGCCGAAAAGGCCAGCTGTGAAATTTCCCAGAAAGTCAGTTAAGCGTTGTCCATCTGCCGTGATCGCTGTCGCCTCGCTCGCATCGACAAAAGTTAATGGGAAGGGAGTATGGAAGATTGAAGCTCGATTGGTTCCTCCTGCAATACCGGAAGCTTTTGCTTCATTAAACGCCTCTTCGCTTTTTGGATTGGCTGCTTTGTACTCAGCGATCAATGCTTCTGTGGCATTTTTCAGTGCGGTTAACGCTTGACTGGACGCCATAGATTTCTCTCCCCAGTTCGAGTTGTATTGAGTTTTCTCTCCCCAAGACGTTACGCATTAGACCATGTAAATTCAAGGCTAACTTAGAGTTCTCCTTTTAGTAGATACAGGTGTACTCATCACTAAATTTTTGATGTTAGTTTGTAGATTCCGCAATTTGGTCAGTTTTGGTTTTCTCTAAATCCGAAACAGATCTCAGCCGGGGTAAGCCGTTTTCTAAGGGATTGTTTTGTTATCTAACAGCGGATTGTCAGCGCTTAGAATTATTGAAGGTTGCTTCCATATGTTCATAGGCGAATCCATTTGGCTTGTAGAGGGAATCCTGCCTACCGAGCAGTTGGGCCATTCGGTCGCCGTGAGTATCGATCAGCCCATCGGCAATTGAAGAGTAATCTTCAATAGGTCGACACATCAGTCTTGTGTAGGTGATATGAGCAACTACTCGTTCTCCCTCGGCGGTTCTGGGCCAGCTGGCGTGCCATGTGTTTCCATCCCACATAGCGACTGATCCCGCTGGGCAGTTAATTGCTATGGCGCCGTCTTTTGCCGCCGCTTCCTCTTCAGTCGGGTGCCTTCTTAATTCTTTGGTACCTGGAATAATGAGAGTTGCCCCGTTTTCTTTGGTGTACTCGTCAGTCGCCCAGCAGCAAGTTAGTAGCATGTTGAACTCAGGAAGTGGAGCGGGCATCCAGTTAGCATCTGCGTGTAATCCTATTCCGGGTGAGCCCTTCGGTGAAACGCTAGTAGCGAACTGGCTAAGTAGAAACCCTCTGCCCACTGAAAATTCGGCCATCGCCATGAGTTTAGGGTTGAGTGCTGCTTGCGCAAAAATGGGGTCCTTCCGCAGCTGCATGTTGCCTCCTCCCATCTCTCCGCCGGTCTGTTCCAGTATTTTATTTCTTAGTGCTTCATTGAACTCGGGAGTGGCGGCATCCTCTATGACAGCCCAGCCTTCTTTTGCAAGATGCTCGCACGCCTCCGACAATCCAAGCTCATCAATTATTGGTTGAAGTTCCTCTGAGACAATCTCGGGGGGATTGGTATCGTACAAAAGCTGCGGGTTAGCGATTCCCTCTGTTGCCTCTTTTAATGTATCGGTCTCTGTTTTTACTTCTGCCATGATTAGGTTTCTCCCTAGTAACTCTTCTCCGAATTCAGACTATCTGTCTCTTTCTTTGTAATCTATAGGTTGTCACGTTTTTTCGTAAGCATCCATTATTCGAGGCTAGCTGGCCTTGGCAATGATATTATCTTTAGGCGCCATTGGCTGGCCGAGAAGTTCTGCTAAATTTTTCATTCGGAATTCATTCGCTTCGACCGTCTTTCTTTGTCTGACGTGACCATAACCTCTGATTAGATCTGGAACGCTCGCCAGACGAGTAGCAGCATCTAGATTTTCCTCGTTAATTTGATCAAGTATGGTTTCGATATCATTTTCATACTGGGAGATCAGTGCTCGTGCGGCTCTGGATTCGGGGGAGTTCTTGAATGGATCCAGGATCGATCCTCGTAACCCGCGAAACTTTGCGAGCAGCTTAAAGGCCAGCATCACCCATCCACCAACCTCTGCTTTAATAATTTTTTCCGAGCCTTCGATTTTTGTGCCAAAGGGCCAGCCGCCCAGGTGAAAGGAGAGTTTGAGTTTTCCATCAAACGTCTCTTTCAAGGCTTGTTTGAAGTTAGGGTCGGCATAGAGACGAGCAACTTCCCACTGATCTTTGTGAGCGAGGACCTTGAAGTAATATTTTGCTACTTCTTCTGTTAAGTCTTCAGAGCTTGAGAAAAGCGCTTCTTTGTCGCGCACCCGATTGACGAGCGTGAGGTATTTATCTGCTAGCGCCTCATTTGAGTGCTCAACGAGAAACTTCGCTCGACGCTCTATCTGCTCATCTAGCGTTTCACTGACCGCTTCTTTGAACGAGTTATCCTGGATCAAATTCAAAGCAGCTTTCAGGTCGTGTTGAGCGTAGCGGCCTAGCTCAAAGGCGATTCTGTTCATTTCGATCGCGACGCCATTGAGCTCGAGGGCTCTCATTATTGCTTCGTGGCTCACTGGAATGCCGCCCATCTGCCAGGCGGCGCCCAGCAACAGAGTGTTTGCGTAGACCGCATCTCCTAATATTCGTTCCGCTAGCACGATGCTATCCAGTTTCAGAAGGTTGTTTTCGAGGGCGGTATCGAGTCGGCTAATCAGCAGAGTCTCGTCAATGTTCCAGTTCGGATCCCTGGAGAAATCTGCCGTGGGGGTGAGGTGTGTTGATACAACTCCGCGACTTTTTCCTGGCACCAGCGTAGCTAATACCTCGTCACCGGCAGAGACTATGACATCGGCCCCAATCAGGGTATCGGCTTCCCCGTTGGCAATTCGCGTGGAGGTTAACTGGTCGGCATTAGCTGAGACTTTTATATGCGAGAGCACTGCTCCATATTTTTGGGCAAGACCGGTCACGTCAAGATTGGAGCTGTATAAGCCATCGGCATGAGCCGCAACTGCTAGGGTTTGACCGATTGTAACAACGCCGGTACCCCCTATTCCCGCTACCAGGACAGACCACGATCCGTCGATTTTTGGTAGTTCAGGCAACGGGATGTTGGGTAGATCAGGAAGTTCATCTCCTTGGTCATGACTCTTAAGCTTAGCGCCTTCAATAGTTATAAAGCTTGGACAAAAGCCTTCGACGCAGGAAAAATCTTTGTTGCACGAAGATTGATTTATCTGGCGCTTTCTTCCGAATTCGGTTTCCAGCGGTTCTATCGCCATGCAGTTGGAAACCGTTCCGCAATCCCCGCAGCCCTCGCAGACTGTTGGATGTATGAACACGCGTTTATCGGGGTCATGCCACTGTCCGCGTTTTCGAAGTCGACGACGCTCTGTCGCACAGGGTTGCTCGTAAATAATGACTGAGACATTGTTGTAGTCACGAAAGTCCCGCTGTACGACTTCAAGCTGAGTTCGTTCGTGGATAGTCAAGGAATTTGGAAACTCATGGTCTGAAAATTTTTCGGGTTCGTCGCTTACCAATGCCATTTTTCGGACGCCTTCTGCATCAAGCTCCGAGACAATTTGATCGATCGAAAGCTCCCCCTCGATAGCCTGGCCCCCGGTCATAGAGACAAAACCATTGACCAAGAGTTTGTAGGTGATTGGCAGGTTGGCGGCAACAGCTGCTCGAATCGCCATGAAGCCCGAGTGATAATAGGTCCCGTCTCCCATATTCGCAAAGACATGCTTTTCTTCAGTGAAGGGCTGCTGTCCAATCCACATTGCACCTTCGCCTCCCATGTGGGAAATGGTGTTTGTTTTTGTGGGATCAAGCATCATAGCCATACCGTGACAGCCGATTCCTGCAAGCGCTCTGCTTCCTTCGATGACCTGGGTGGATCGGCCATGCGGGCAACCCGCGCAGAAAGAGGGACTTCTTATAGGTGCGGGATAACCATCGATTGGCTTGTCCGGAAAGTTGGGCTGAGCCACTCCGCATTCTGGAGATACTCGCACCGCCGTCTTGCTAAGGATTCGCACAATTGTTGTCGGATCAATCTCGCCACTGTTGGGGAAGGCTGGCTCGCCTCGATTGGTACTATAGGTCTGACCTCCAAAAAACTTACCGACGATGTTAGGGGCTTCATCCTCTCCGTAAAGAATGGACTTTATTTGGTCTTCGAGTAGAGGTCTTTTTTCTTCGACCACGAGTATGGTGTCAAGGCCTGCTGCAAAATCACGAATCACTACGTCGTCTAAAGGCCAAATCATGCCCACCTTCAGGATACGCAACCCTAGGCTACCCAGTTCCGACTCTGCGACACCGAGAGCTCTGAGAGCCTGCATCAGATCCTGGTAGGCTTTGCCAGCTGCGACGATTCCTAGTTTTGCCTCCCTGCTGCTTCGGACTATTTCGTTTAGATTATTTTCTCGTGCGTAGACGAGCGCCTCATCGATTCGCTTTTCGTAAAGCACGTGCTCCTGCTCTACGAAGGGAGTAAAAGTCTGAATGCTTAAGCCTTCCCGTGATTCAGGCATCGATATATTCGGCGACTCAGGCGACACATAGAGAGAACCGCCTCCCTCGATGACATCAGTGACAAGCTTCATGCCGCATACCAGTCCGCTGTGACGGCTTAGTGCTATTCCGTGTAAGCCGAAGTCGAGGACCTCTTGAGCATTGGAAGGGGCGAGCAAGGGAATCCCGACAGAAAGAAAATTGAAATCGGAATAACAGGTCAGAGTTGAAGACTTAGCTCCATGGTCGTCTCCCACTAGTAGCAAGCTACCGCCAAGAGGAGAGGTGCCCGCCATATTGGCGTGTCTTAACGCGTCCATTGACCGGTCCATCCCTGGAGCCTTTCCATACCAAATAGAGAATACACCGTCGACAGTAGCGCCTGGGAATGTGCCTACATACTGAGAGCCCCACGCGGCGGTTGCCGCAATGTCTTCATTGACACCTGGCTTGAATACGACGTTATAGTGTTCAAGGGTGTCCGATGCGTTCCATAATTCCATGTCGTATCGGCCCAGGGGTGAGCCTCGATAGCCAGAAATAAAGCCGGCCGTGTTTAGATTATTTGAGATGTCTCTAATGCGTTGCTGTATGGGGAGCCGCACGAGCGCTTGCATGCCGGTCATGTAAACCCAGCCTTCATCCTGGGTCAATCGATCACCAAGGACCATATCCAGTCGCTTGTCATCTGTACTGGCTGACTCGCTCATCTGACTCTCCACTCTCTAAAACTCATTATTAGTATTACCAGAATCGGACTTGCGTGTCGTCAAAAAATGTTATGCCTTGGTGCAGAATGGCCACCAAAAGAAGTTTGAACAGGTTTGTCAAAGCTGGTTATTGAGAGTTAACTATAGGAGCAAAAAAAAGAGGAGGGGCTTTGATGACCATACGCAGAATAAGTGCCGAGTCAGGTCTAGAAGAGATTTTGAATATTCTCGAAGAGGACGGAGGTCTTATTCTGGAAGGGTTGTATCCAACGCGTCTGATCGACTCAATCCGTGATGCCATTATTTTAGCTTCAGAAAAGTTCAAACCAGGAGAAGCTACTCAGGGTTTGGGAGCTCCCGGGAATGCCTTTGTGGGTAAGAATACGATCCGGTTTTCCAGTTTAGGTAAGATCACGTCGGATTATTTCGAGATGCTCGACAATGAGGTGTTTCGATCTATTGCGGATGCCTTGTTATTGCCCCATTGCGCGTCTTATTGGGTAAACACGGCTCAGGCAATGTTAATCGGTCCAAACTCAGAAGCTCAGCCATTGCATCGTGATTGCCTCAATTGGCCTCAGGTGGTCGTTCCCAGTTGGCCTGAGGGTCCCGAGTTGACTGTAAGTTCCATGATCGCGTTAGAGGCGATCACGGAAGAGATCGGTGCGACGCGAGTGATTCCAGGAAGCCATCGCTGGTTGGATCTGGGACAGCGCGTACATGCTGATCTGACTGAAGCGGCAGAGATGGGGCCGGGAGATGCGCTGGTTTATACGGGAAAGCTGGTTCACGGAGGCGGGGCGAACATGACCTCCGACCGTTGGCGCCGGGCTATGCATCTTAGCTATGTTGTCGGATGGTTAACTCCGGAAGAATCCAGTCCTATTGATTACTCTGACGAAGATCTGAAAGGGCAAAGCGAGGCCGTAAAAAGAGTTCTCGGTCACCGCTCATATATTTCCGATTCTCCGTCGGCCGGGGGTCTTTGGCTTCGTCACGCGAAAGGGATTTAAGATTGCCTTCGTATACCTGCAAAAATCCAAGTTTGGTTTTGGAACACTTCACTTCGGGAGAATTCTTTTGGATCCCTTAGCTGAACGTGTAACAGAGGACATAGAAAGTCTCGGCTTAAAAAAGTACGTCATAGAATTGGACGAGAACGGGTACACCGTCTTGCCACCCGATGTTGCTTGCCCGAATGGGTTGAGGGATCGGTTGCTGGACGCGTGTCTTGATGTGGCTGAAAGCCGAAATGGAGAGCGACCTGATCTTCAGACGGATCGGGTATATTTGCCTGGTCATGCTGACCAGTTTGAAGGTGCTTTGGGGGCTGAACACGGCGATTCACCCATAGGAGACATGATGCAATCTCTTGTTGTCGAAGGAGAGATTTTTGAAGAGGCTCTCATGAATCCGGTTCTGTTGGCGCTGAGCGCTTACTTGACGGGTTATAGTTCTGTCTTACTAACCATGGCTTGCTTTATAAAAGGGCCGAACAAAACAGAATTGCCATTGCACTGTGATGCGATGGGGCCTTCTCCGTTATCGTTAATTTCCACAGAGTGTAATTTAACTTATGCCCTCACTGACTATACGAAGGAGAACGGTTGTCTAGCTGTGGTTCCTGAAAGTCATAAGCTTTGTCGACAGCCCAGAGGCGAAGAGCGGCTGGTAGCCAAAAATCCATACGCGATTCCAGTCGAGTGTCCTGCTGGATCGCTCGTCTGCTGGCATGGAAACACCTGGCATGGAGCGTATAGTCGGCAAGCAAGCGGTCTGCGGGTGAGTCTGGTCATAGACTTTGTCCGAAAGCATATCCGCACAGCTGAGCACCTCACCGAATATATGCCCGAAGAAGTCCTGGCAAGGAATTCGGCTCGATTTGCTGTGATAACGCATCAGGCCATGGCGCCAACCATACCCGATCAGAGTAAAAATGATCAAAATATGGCTCGAGCAAAACGCGTTCTGGAAGAATATAACCAGGAGCTAGGATTTGATTTACAAAAATATGAGTGGAGCCCCTACGCTTAGCCTGAGGCGTTATTTCTTAATGTACGTTGCTGAAACGAGCTATCAGGGATTTATCGATCTCATAAATTTGATCAAATGAGGAAGGTTAGGCTCATGATTGAGCGCGGCCTGCATGTGATCTCCTTCAACTGAGAAAAATGTCCATCCGTTGCGATTGGCCATCTCTTCGCCTTTCTCACAGATTATGGCCTCGTCGCGGCCCTTCCAAAGAAGTACAGGGACGCCTGAATCGGCTACCGCTTGTTCGTGACCCTTCACGTCCTCTAGATAGTCGTAGGTATGTTTCATTGCTGGTATGAGTTCTTCAGGCCAGTCAAAGTCATACAACTCCATGATTCTCTCAAAGGGATAATCTTCACCGTTTTTTAGCCCGCCTACTTCTTCGGTTGTGCCGGTCTCTGGGCAGTGCCCTCCTATCATCAGACTAAGTAATCGATTTCGCTGGTGCTCAGCCATACAACATGCTATCCAGCCACCCATTGAATACCCGATGAAATGGGCTTTATCGATGCCTTCTTTGTTCATGATCTCCACGATATGGTTGGCGCGTTCTTCGCGGGAATACAAGGCTGCTTCTGTGGGCTTGTCACTTTCGCCATGGCCTAGACTGTCAATGCTGATGCAATGATATCCCTCTGATACAAAAGCGTCTGCGTAGGCGGAGAATGCTTCTTTGCTGCTAGTCCAGCCGTGCTGCATAACAATGGCTTCGGAGCTCCGGTTGCCTTGGATGGTATAGGCAAGTTTCAGACCTGCGTATTCAATGAATTGAGTGTTGTGATCGCTCATGACGGTCTCTTTTCGAAACTGAAATTTATGCCACAAAAACGGGTCACAAACCAGATGAATCTTGTAGGTGTAGATATTTTTGTTAAGACTAGACTTGTGAAAAGAGAGATTTAGAATCAAAAGCAACAGGTTGAGGGGTAGAGCGATGTCGATAGAGGTGCAACCTTTGACTCCAGCATTTGGAGCGGAAATCAAAGGTGTTGATTTAGTTTCGTGTTCAGCGGCTGAATTCGATGGGATTCTCGAGATTTTTTCCGAATATGGGGTGGTCTTTTTTCGCGATCAGCAGAGGCTGAGTGAGAAGGAGCATATTGACCTAGCAAGTCGCTTTGGAGAGATACACATCCACCCTGCGGCGCGGGGGAGAGAGGATGCTTATCCCGGTTTGCTCAAGATGAAAACGAACAAGGAGTCTACTGTTGCTGCGGGGAACAGGTGGCATTCTGATGTGTCCTGTGATGAATTTCCTCCTTATGCGAGTATCTTGCAACTCCACGAAACCCCGTCATCTGGCGGAGACACGCTGTTTGCTAGTCTTTGCGCCGCGTACGAGGCGCTGTCTGATCCTATGAAAACGATGCTTGATGGACTGACTGCACTACATTCCGGTGAGGAGCCATTTCGCCACCTATTTAAGTTCCAAAACCATCAGGCAGGGCAGGGGTGGCCCGAGAATGATCACCCTATTGTTCGAGAGCACGTGTCTTCAGGCCGCCCTGCGCTATTCATTGACCGCGAATTTACGAAGAAAATTAATGAGTTACCTAAAGACGAAGGTAAGGCTCTGCTTGAGTTCTTGTTTGGTCACACAGAGAGAGTCGATTTTCAATGTCGTTTCCAGTGGACTCCCAACGCCATCGCAATTTGGGACAATCGTTGTGTGCTTCATCATGCTCTTTGGGATTACTGGCCAGAGCAAAGAACGGGTAGCAGGGTGACGACGGTTGGAGAAAAACCAGTAGCCTGGCGATTATCAGATCACAGTAAAGTTCAAAAGGAACGATCTTCGATCAGGCTGACCGCGTAGTAAGAGAGGATTTAATGTGACCCGGCAGAGGCTATTTCAGGACTATTGTTTGGATTCCTGTTAAACCCTGATTCGATTTATGGTTTAAGTCCGGATACACGAGCCAGAATGCCCGGTACAAACTCGTTGACCTCTATTTGAATAAAACCGGCTCGTTCAAAGTAGCCCATGCAGTCCGCGCGTGTGTGGGTAAGCCCGGTGCTGTTTGACATCACTTCCAGCAGCCCCCAGATTGCTGCGTCGGTCGGTCCTGCCCGGTCGTCGTCGAGCATCTCGCCGATTAGGTGCATCTCTCCCCCAGGTACTAACGCATCGAAGGCTTTTTGAATAACTAAAGAAACGATCTCTCGATTGTATTGAGGTAAATTGCTAGCCATTAGCGCGACGTCGCATCCTTCAGGGAATGTGTCCTCCGTGAAGTCGCCTCCCTGCGTGGAGACACGATCATCTACCTGGTTTTTCTTGATGAAATCCTTTGTGACTTCAACGACTGGTGGCAGATCGAATACGATCGCCTGCAGCTGTTCATTTGCCTGCGCCGAAACGATCGAATAGGCGCCCGAGCCGCCTCCAAGATCCATCATTTTTGTGCGATTGCTCAGATCAACTTGTTTGACGAATCGTCTGCCTGCACCAAACCCTATGGATGAAGTGCCCTCATGGTATTTTCTGGCTTCTTCAACCGTCATGGATTCGTAGTTTCCTATGACTCGCGGCTCATTCAGATTCTTAAGTTTTTCGGTGAGATTGCCCCAGTTTTTCCATCCGGGTCTCAAAAAGGAAAGCCACGGACCAGCGTAGCTTTTCTCGTCTTTGACTAGGAATCGTTGCACATCATCTGCATTTTTGTAGTGATCTTTTTCCCAGTGGATCAAAGCCGCGGTCGCGCACATGGTCATTAATCGTTCAGCGTTGAGCTGCGTGATCCCGGCAGCTTCCGCAAACAGGCCGACCGTATTGTTGCCTTGGCTGATTTCAGTAAATAGATTCAGATCTATCGCTGCGAACAAAGAGGCGGACTCGATAAACGCTCGACTCATTTCCTGAAGTCTTACCGTATCTAGTTTTTTTTCAGCCATGCTTTGTTTTATACGCGAGCTATTAACTCGCGGATTTTTTTCGACCTGTGAAATACTCAAAGCTACTCGGCCACGATTCTTCCCAGTCAATCAAAACCCCACCAGTTTTCACTTCTTCGATCATTTGTAAGCATCGCCTGAGAATGCGAGTTTGCATTTCTATGTCATCAGCAGCGCCGAAATTGTTACCCATGGGATAGTTCATGAACAGACTTCTCGGTGGTTTGACTTGTTCGGTGAGATCCCTGCCTGTCGAGAGGCAGACGGTGGCAATACCAGCTTGTTCGACCACTCGGCATACCAAACCCACGGTTTGGTGATCGAGGGGTCAGGCAGGCGCTGCGATTAGAATATCGACGCCATCCTCATTTAATTTCTCGACAAACGCAGGTGCCGATTCATTTAGTATTTTGCTTCGGTTGTAGATACGCCCCATGAATCCACTCCACAGTCGATGAGCTACTCCCCCTATCTCTCCAGACTTTTCTAGTTCTCGTAATCGATCGATGGGAAAAACACAGTTGAGATCTGAGTCGGCGTCTGTGTGGTCGTAGTAACTGTCATTGATATTGAAGTCATTACTGTCCGCATCACTGGGTACTTCGTCCAAACGATGATCGTTTCTCGCGTCGGGGTCAAAATCCGGCATGGAGCACTGGGAGACGCCACCAGACGTCAACAGGCTCACAGTGCAGTCTTTAAGGGACCTGTTTAGTCTCGTTAAAGGCGCGGATTTATTAACCGTCCACTCATAGGGCGGAAAGCCCATTGAGCCGTAGTGTTTGTTCAGTTCGGCGACATAGCTAATAGGTTGCACGTCCAATCTCCCTCTGGTGTTTAATAACTTCTCTGAGCCAGAATGAGTCTCAGTGACTTAACTTGTCAACTCTTCTTTCAGATTAGGTTTATTACTTTGGATTATATAGGGTTAGCTTTGTGATTTGATAAGGGGGTATGCTGTTGAGCATCATAGGAGAGAAAAGGTATGTCTGATCAACTTTGGCAATACTCGGCATCTGAGCTCGCGAAAATGATTCGAAACAAGGATGTGTCGAGTGAGGAAGTGGTCCAAGATCACTTGCAGCGCATAGGCGAGGTTAATCCTAAGCTGAACTCGATTACGATCGTGCTCGAAGAGTCATCCCTGGCAGAGGCGAGAAAGGCAGACCAAAGCGAGCCTGTTGGACCCTTGCACGGGGTTCCTGTCACAGTAAAAGAAAATATCGATCTGTTTGGGACTCCGACCACCTCGGGTATTCCTGCTGGTGCAGAGCTGATGCCCGCGGCTGATGCGCCCGTTGTCAAAAGGTTGAAAGATGCAGGAGCTATTCCTATCGGTCGAACGAATCTTCCGGAATTGGGTCTAAGAATTGATACCGATAACCCACTAAGAGGGCGGACACTCAATCCCTGGGATCAGACGAGGACTGCCGGCGGATCCAGTGGCGGTGAGGCGTCGGCGATTGCCAGCGGGATGAGCCCGCTCGGTTTGGGTAACGACATAGGTGGGTCGGTTCGCAACCCCGCGTTCTGTTGTGGTATCAGTTCCCTTAAACCTTCGGCAGGGCGAATTCCCAGGGCCAGCACAATAGCGCCAGTGGAGAGAGGTTTTGCTGATCAATGGATGGCAGTTGACGGCCCGATGGCTAGGCGTGTCGAGGATTTGAGGGTAGCTTACGAAGTGCTTAGCGGAAGGGAGATATTAGACCCGATGACCGCGGACGTGCCGCTTTATGGGCCAGACTTTCCAAAGAGAGCGGCCATTGTTAAAGAAGTACCCGGCGTGGAGCTGCCCCAGTCTGCACTGGGTGCGATTGATAAAGTCCAGAGCGTTTTGCGATCGGCCGGTTGGGAAACGCAGGAAGTCCAACCCCCCGAACTTGAGCGTGTTCATGAAATATGGGCGCACGTACTAAGTGCTAACTTCAAGCCGCTGGTCGATGATCCAGAATTATTTCCAAAGTTGATGTCCAAAGAGCTTTTAGCGATGTGGGACTATATTTTTGAACGTTATGATCCAAACAAAAAGTCCATTCTTGAATTATTCACGGAAAGAGAAAGGCTCAGTGTTTTGTGGGAAAAATTCTTCGTGGAGTATCCTGTCGTCGTGGGGCCTGTATGGACCGATATTCAGTTTGAAAACGGTGCAGATATTGCCAGTAGCGCTGGGTATCCTATCACCGTGGATCTGTTGAGGTTTATTTCTCCTGCTAACTTGTTGGGTTTGCCGTCAACTGCCCTAACCGTTGGAGAGACCGATGGTTTACCTGTCGGAGTCCAGTTTTATGCGGCGAAATGGCGAGATGATATCTCCTTGACCGCTGCTTCAACTGTAGAAAAAGAGCTCGGTATTCTGTGTCCTATTGATCCCAGGTTTTGAGTCGCATCGAATCCAGCAGCGCTAGCTCTTATATATAGATAATTAGAATTATTACGAAACCCAGTAACAGGGCTCCAAGACTCCACATGAGTTGTCGATTCGATTCTCTGTTATCGGCATCTTCCAGGCTATCTATTCTTTTGGGTTCAGGGTTTTCTGGTTCTTCTGACATAGCGGTCACTCGAGGTTTTCACGATATTGTAAGAGATTCTCATTGAGAAAACACGATCCCGAGAACTGGCTTTGGTATCTGCTTTAACCGGATCGAACCGCATTATTTTTGTTCAGGTTTCTCTAGTAGACTCTGAATGTTGAGAGAGAGGAGAGTGATATGTGGTGGATTATATTCAAGTATTTGACGACTGCCGGTGTCGTAGTGGTTGTCTCGGAAATCGCAAAGCACAGCGATCGCCTGGGTGCGTTTATCGCATCCCTGCCTTTGATTACGGTCATGGTTTTGATGTGGATGTTCGTCGAGAATCAATCCACGGAAAAAATATCTAACCACGCCTTTTATACGTTCTGGTATGTGCTTCCGTCTTTGCCCATGTTTTTGATTTTTCCAATCTTGTTGAAAAGTTTTACTTTTTGGCCCTCATTGTTGATATCCGTTTTGGTTACAGCGGTGCTTTTTCTGCTTTGTGCGATTGCAGTTAGGTGGTTCGGGGTAGAGTTAATGTAGGGGAAGGGGCATGCTGGCATCGCTATACGTTAAGTACCCTGTCAATTAGCTAGAAGAGTTCGTTAAGAGTGTGAATTTAATAGTGCTAGAGGTACTGCTATGAGTAGTGTGGAAGATCGGTTGGATATCATGGAGTTAATTGCGAGGTATGGCGCTGGATTGGATGCAAGAGATTGGTCTTTATGGCGAGACGTGTTTACTGATAACGCTTTGTTCGATTTGAGTAGCTGGAATAATTTGGTGCCAAAGCGTGTTGATACGTCTCGAGTGGTTAAGGCCCAAGCGCGAGTTTTTGCTGAATTGGCTGTGACGCAGCATATGATGTCGAATTTCCGAATCTTTTTTGACGAGAGCAATTCTGGTCGTGTGGTTGCAGTTATGCGGGCAGAGCATTGGATACGTGTAGAACCTGAATCGGAGGAGATGAAACGTTACACAATGTTCGGTTATTACAATAACGCACTTGTAAGAGAAAATGGTAATTGGAAAATCGATGAGATGCATCTTCACGTTACGAAAACGGAAGGTGACCGGTGGGTTATGCAGGAGGCGGAGAGACGGGCCAGGGCCAAAAAAGCAGCCGAGAAATAGACGGCGTCCATCGAGAGTTTAAAAAAACTCCGTGCCTATCTATTCTTAATAAGAATATATTTGTTGTTAAATATTCTTTATTCAATTGATTCAGAAGTGGGCAGTATTCTTTCCATCCAGTATTGATTAATAACTTGTTAAGGTAGAAGGTAAGATGCCAAGTTCAGTAGCCGCCGTTCGAAGCAATAACCGTAGAGAAGAGTTAACCGAGATCAAGAAAAGTCCACTGCACCCGAAAGCGGACGAGGGCATTTCAGAGTTTGAAAGAGCTCGAACGTTGAGCAAGACCTGGTCAATGTCTCAAGACTGATATCTACAGGGTGCCTTCCTCTGAGGTTTTTCGTTCACGCTAATTGAAGGTCGAAATGACCTCTTCGACAGCCCTTTGCGCCAGGCCTGCGATCTCTTCGTCGGGCGCAGCGAGATCAGGGCTCCCAATGATAATGAAACGATCGATACCCAGATCAACCAGCTCGGAAAGGCGATCAATACAGTAAGACGGTGGGCCATAGATGCCGAACTCATGGGCGAAATCGCTGGTGATAAAATCATTCCCAAGCTGCCCGTGTTGCTTCATGTTGTATGAGCTGTGAATGTTCGTGAGAATGTCTCGAGTCGCCTCGCTGACAGGACCAATCGGTTTGCCATGCATGGCTGCAAAGCGAGCTTGGCTTGCGATTGACGGAGCGGCCATCTTCCATGCGATTTCACCATCGTCATGTACCACCATATTAATGTAGGCAGATATCGCTGTACTGTTCCGAGAGCTTTTTCTTTGGACCTCCTTGATTTGATCAATGCCCCACTTGATTCTTGCTGCGCTTGAACCGAGCATTAAGTCAACTCGGTCAGCGTGTAAAGCCGCCATGGAAATCACTCTCGGTCCGGTGGCCGCGACGCCAACAGGGACTTTGTTCTGATGGAGTGGCCATTGAATTCGGCTGGTATCGGGCTGGTCGCCCAGGTTTAAAGAATCCACGTTTGAATCCTCCGCAAATTCGACTTGCTCCCCTCGCAAGTAACGTTGTAGGTCGACCAAGTAGGTCTCGAGCATTGATGCAGAGCTGGGAGAATAGCCAAGGTGAGCCAGCGAGGAGTCACCTCTCCCGATACCTAAGTAGGCTCTACCCCCACTGACTGTTTGTAAAGTAGCCATGGCAGAAGCTGTAACCGCTGCGTGGCGAGTCATTGGGTTAGTTACTCCGGTACCCAGTTTTAGAGTGCGCGTTACGTTTGCAGCGGCAGTCAAGCTAACGTAGACCTCCGGTGCAAGATTCTGGGTGTCGAAAAAAAGAAGACCATCAAATCCAGCCTCTTCATATAACTTCGCGTAGGAAAAAGTAGGGTCAATGTCCGCGACTTCATGCCAAAAATGGGTTGGCCTGGCGTGCCAAAACTCAACTGATTTCATAATGGATTATTTAACCCTTTTTTTGTCTAAATGACGTATGTTCGATTTGGCCTTAAGTTTAATTCAATCCAGTGAGCTTCTGTTATAAAGTTTTAAGGGATCAAGTGAACCTGTCAAAAAGATTAGACTGGGATTTAGAGAATTTCGACAAGAAGAAAGTGAAGAGGAATTATGATGAACGAACAAGAGGGTCCGGGAGTTATTACCACTAAAGATGTCGGAACGACGACCATAGCCAAGACGACTTTGCTTGATAGCAGAACGACGATGGCCTACGCATCGAGCATCAATGATGTAAATCCAAGATATTTTGATGATCTGCGAGAGGAAGGCTTGATGGTTCACCCCTGCCTCGCGTTTTCCCTTCAGTGGGCCAGTCGGTTTAGGCCCGACCAAAAAATAGATCCTAGGGTCGCTGCGTTCGGCGTGCACGCCTCCACAGATCTCAGGATCCACAGGCCCTTCCGTGCTGGGGAAGCCATTACTACTCAAGGTAAATTAATACAGAAAAGGCAAATACCCCCTGGCGTTTATAACGTCGAAAAATATCGAATGGTGTCTAGTAGCGGGGAGCTGGTAGCGGAGCTTTATTATAATGGCATAACTCGCGGAGCAACGCTTGAGGGTGGAGATGTGTTACTAGAGGAAGAACTCGAGCCTCCAACAGTAAGCGGGTTCGGCGCGGAGCCTTTGTGGACCAAAGAACTGGTTGTAGGGCTGCATGCGGGGCAGCAATATACCGAGTGCGCGAATATTTATAACCCGATTCACACTGAACCCAGCGTGGCTAAAGCCGCGGGGTTGCCCGATATGATTCTTCATGGCAGTGCGACTAAGGCGATGGCCCTGATGACAGTAGTGGATGAGTGTTTAGGTGGCGATGCGGATCGGGTAACCCGGCTAACCGGGCAACTCAGAGGTATGGTGTTGATGGATACAAAGGTGAAGGTGGAGTGTTGGACCGAGGAAATCGTTGAAGGCGAGGTCAGGATTGCCTTTCGCGTGCTCAATGATCAAGGAGATCCTGCCATCAGTAACGGCGCCATCTGCGCTTTAGCCTAGGGTTGAGAGTTAAAGAAAGTCTACCTCGTGTTAGGGTCTGGCTAACCTGAATACTTCGTAGGGTCTTGGGTTAGCAGACACTTCTCGCATCTGTTCAACAATTTCCGGATAGTTCGGCTGGTATTTGTCGTACCAAGCGCGCATTAATTCGTCGAGTTTTTCGGTTTGACGTTCTGCAGTCACGGAGTAGGTGTTGTCGCCTATTCTCAGATGAGCGTTATCATTTTCGAGTAGTCGAGTGACCCAGCCGCTGTCTTTGCCTCCACTCACATAGAGTTCGCCATTAACCTGGACGATCCAGATAATCACGACTCGGGGGATCAAGCCTTCGGCTTTGAGACGAACTTCATCAATGCCAGAGGTGTCTCCCCACTCTGCTGGAATTTGTTTGTCGGTTCCTCCGATGAAAAATCCGGGTACGACAGCAATGGGTAATAGGTATAAAACCAGAAGGGCTAGGAAGGTTATAAGAACGATTATTTTTTTAATCATATTTAATCCAATAGGTTTTATATTGTTTCAGCTAGGCTCCAGCCCAGTAGGAGTGAGTGCCAACGCAAATGCGCTGCGGAAGAAGTACGGATGCGATCGGCCCATAAGAGATGTCTTGGGCATCGAAAATTACACATTCGGACTTGTTGTTGTTCATGTCCGTGGTGAAGGTTAAAACGTAGCCATCGCTTTCATTAACCGAATTCCCACTCGGGGCCATAGGGCTTTCACTGGCATAGACACCCTCGGGAAACTTATATTCCTGGCGTTCGCCCGTTTGAACATTTAAGCGTAAAAGACCGTCAAATAGAAACCAACCAGGTTTGGCCGTCGCGGCCCAGGTATATTGATAGGGTCGGCCGGCAACGCGAGGGTTAATCATGCCAAACTCCGAGATTCCGTCTTCTAAGGGCCCTTCTGTGACTGTCCCGGTTTTCAGGTTGAACTTCCAGCGATAGGCGTGCGCGCCGATTGCGTTGATGTCCAGCATTTCGAATGGGGTTAAACTTTCTGGAAGCTCTTTGGTTCGTTTTCCTTTTCTGGGGTCTTGGCTGTAGCCGTCGAGAACAATTTCATCGCCATCTTCATAAGCATTTATCCAATGCAGCACGTAAGTCGGTTTTGCCTCAAACCAAATGACGTCTTCAGGTTTGCCTTTTCTCGGAACCACTGCAAAACGACTGGGAAGTTCATGAAAAAAGCGGACCGCGTGCGCGCCGTGTTTAAGAGCCTCAGGATCCCAGAAGAGCGGCAGATCATTGAGAATCGCGTAATTTTCCGTAAAAGCCATGTCATGAGGAAGCCTGGGGCCAGGTAATTCAATAGGAATATGGTGGACAAGGTTTCGGTTTTTATCGACAACCCCATAGTGCATGTAGGGGAACTCTTTACCGTAGTTGAAAAACAACATTTCTCCATTTGATTCGTCGACCTTCGTGTGCGCGGACACACCCCAATTTTCGGGTAGATCTTCTAACCAGTTGGCCTTGCCAAGTGGTTCCAGAGTACGAGGATCGTGTTCGTAGATTTCACCGCATTGATAAAAACTGGTTGCTGCTACCCCTCCATGAATCACGACGTCGGTGCTGGAGCTGTCCTTTAAATTGGTTCTTGCTCCCCAGCCCTCTCTCACTGACATATCAGGTTTTTCGCGCAACCCGGCCCAGAGCGGTTGGCCTGCTTGTTCTTCTTCTATCAGACCCTGCGTCTGTATAAAACGGTTATGGTATTCACACTGGCCGCGATCAAAAGTGATCGAGTGCAACATCCCGTCTCCGTCAAAGGGATGATAGCGACCGAGTGCTTCGCGTACCGGATTTTCGGTATTGCGAATGTAGGTGCCATTCAGGTCCTCTGGGATAGATCCTTTCACCACCGGCGCAAGGTCGTCATATTCTCGCATATTGGGCTGCCAGGGACCCGTTCTGTATGGGTGTGAATCTCCTTCGGGTAGCCTGTTTGATTCTTCATTGACCAGTGTCGCTGACATTGTCTCTCCAATAATTCTCGTTTACCTGTGTGACTATCTGTTTGATCTAGCGATCGTTGATTATCTTGTCTGTAACTCCGTCAATCAAGTCTTCTCACGACTTGGAGCGCGAGTAGCGCTGTAGGAAAGTTCTTACTCTTCCTGCAAATCGATAGTTACGCCTAATCCCAGACCTTGTGGTGGTTTAACGTATCCATCTAGGATTTCTGGATTTGGGACTTTAGATGCGAACTGCATGTTTTCAGGTAGCCAGGGTATTTCGAACCACTCAGTGGCGCTATTGCTAAATCCCCAATGTAGACTTGCGTACAAAGGCAGACCCCCACGAAAATTGTGTGGGCAAAGTGCAATATTTGCTTCTTTGGTCAAGTTTCCTACTTTTACGGCTGGAGTAACGCCGCCGATTTTGGTGATTTCGGGCTGTAAATACTGAACGGCCTTGGAGTCGATCATCCTTTGAAAGTCGGAAAGAGAGTATTCGTTTTCTCCGGCTGCGATTGGTATTTCTGTCTGGTCCGCTACTTCTTTGATCTGATTTAAATCTCGCATCGGTCGAACAGGTTCTTCGAACCAAAAAACGTTGTGTTTTGAAATTTCGCGACCAAAGGCGATTGCGTCGTCGAGATCGAAATGGCCGTTAACGTCAACCATTATAGCGAGGTCTTTTCCCCCGACTTCCCGAGTAATTGCTACCAGCTCACTTTCTAATTCATGAAGTTTGATAGCTCGGTATCCATGTTCAATTGCACGCTTGGTTTCAGTCTCGATTCTTTCGGGAGTTCTCAGTGGAGGGAAACTCGCATAGGCAAGAACTTTTTCGTGAACGCTACCTCCCAGTAACTCGAGCACACTGACATCTGATCTTCGAGCGTTCAGGTCCCACAATGCCATATCGACGCCAGACAGTGCCATGGTCACGATGCCTCCGTCACCGTAGCGATAGAGTTGGTCGAGAGTTTCATGCCAAAGACGTTCGACGTGATCGGTGCTCTTACCGAGGTATTGAGGTTTGACAAGGTGTTCGACGGCTGCAGCGATTGGCGCACCGCCTCTTTTGGGGTCAGAGGGTGTAGGAATTCCCCACCAACACTCTCCAAACCCTATCGACCCCTCGGAGTCGCGAATACGAACTATAACGTGAGGTAACCCATCTGTTAGCTGGAAAGTATCTATTTCCTCAATTGCGATCATCAGTGCTCCTTTGAAAAGGGATCTTTACTTGTTGCTAGTTTATTTAGGGTGCCAGCCACTGTCCCAAGGCGCATTGTGATAACGATGGTAGTGTCTCTCTTCAAATTTCCACACGTCGTTCACTTTTATGTAAGAGTCCAGGTAATGACCTGACTGAGTGTAGGCCTGGCCATCTTGATTAACCCTTATCTCCACAGAGCATCGGCCTTTTGCTTTTGATTTATCTAAGAGGTCAATAACGTGGTTCTGGATGAAGGGTTTGTGTGTTTTTTGCGAGATGCCGGCTGTATAAAATTCCATTAGAGCCTCGCTCCCCTGTGGAGCCAGATTATGGGTTCTGAAAATACCGTCTTCGCTAAATAGGCTGACTATTTTTGCTGCGTCTCCATCGACGACAGCGTGACAGTATTGAGCTGTTAGTTCTCTGATTGCATCCTTCGATTCTATTTGTTCGATTCTGTCTTCCAGGGTATTCAAGAGCTCCTCCTAAGCGCTTCCGGTTGCAGGTACAGATATTTTTGTTTCTGCTTTATTGATCAGTTTATCTATTCTAAGAGCTGTGCCTAGTTGGTTTTTAATGAAGATTGAGAATCGTGTGGATATAGAGCATGCTCTCTACACGAAGCAGAATCTTTAAAGGGTGTAATCAAACCTTTCCGTGAATGTTTGGGCGAGATCTGCTGAGCGTCAAATCAGGACTTGTGCTCTATCTCTATGGAACAATCTGAATCTTTACCGTTAGACGAGCGTATAGATGCGCTCATGCAGCCTTTGGCAAACGCTTGCAGTGAGTTCGTTTTTTATTCGGTCAACTTGTTTGGCAGTGACGTTCCGCTAATTGTTATTTGGCTGGTGGTCGGTGGCTTGTTTTTTACTACTTATCTTAGATTTATTAATTTCCGTGGCTTCAAGCACGCGATCGATATCGTTCGTGGCAAGTTTGTAGAACCAGGTGATCCCGGCCAGATTAGTCAGTTTCAAGCTTTAACTACGGCGGTATCAGGCACGGTGGGAATAGGGAATATTGCTGGAGTTGCTGTGGCGATTTCGATCGGCGGTCCTGGTGCAACATTTTGGTTGATCGTCGCTGGTTTGTTGGGAATGTCGACGAAACTCGCCGAATGTACATTAGGGGTTATGTATCGGCGCTATGAAAATGGTGTCGTGTCTGGTGGGCCAATGTATTACCTCGAAAAAGGCCTGGAACTAAAGGGTTGGCCTAAGTTGGGTAAGGTTCTTGGTACGTTTTACGCCGCGAGTATGGTGATCGGCTGTTTGGGTATTGGTAATATGTTTCAGTCAAACCAGGCTGCGTCGATCTTGGTTAGTGTCACTGGTGGAGAGGCTAGTTTCTTTGCTGATCAAATCTGGTTGCTGGGCATAATTTTAGCCTTTTGTGTGGGTATCGTGATTATCGGTGGTATTCAGTCGATCGCAGCTACTACCTCAAAATTGGTGCCTGGAATGGCGCTACTCTACATTCTTATGGCTCTCTTGGTAATTCTGATCAACTGGGAAAGAATCCCGGCTGCGTTTTCAGCTATTTGGTCAGGCGCTTTCGCCCCACAAGGAATCACCGGAGGAATTATCGGTGTCATGATTATAGGGTTTCGGCGCGCTGTCTTTTCAAATGAAGCCGGACTGGGATCTGCGGCTATAGCTCACTCGACTGCTCGCACTAAAGAGCCCGTGAGCGAGGGGTTTGTTGGTCTTCTTGAACCTTTTATCGACACTGTGGTTATTTGCACTCTGACAGCCCTAGTAATCATTACTACAGTCTATGATCCTTCATTGGCAGGGCAGAATGTCGCGGGTATAGAACTGACAACCAGAGCCTTTGCGAGTACTTTATCTTGGTCTCCTGTTCCCTTGTCGATGGCAGCTGTTTTGTTTGCCTTTTCAACAATGATTGCTTGGTCCTACTACGGTTTGAAGGCTTTTACATACCTGGTTGGTGATTCCTATTGGGCAGACTTAGGATTTAAGCTGTTTTTTCTGGCTTTTGTGGTAATGGGTAGTAGTGTCGAATTGGCATCGCTTGTCGAGTTATCCGATGCTCTGGTGTTTATTGTCGCGATCCCAAATCTACTTGGGCTTTATTTGCTTGCCCCTGTCATAAAGGCGGAGCTTCTAAAATATGAAAAACGCTACCTTAATTAGTCTTTGTGTCTTGCAATTTGTCTTAGTTGGCCCGCTCTGCGCTGAGTCCCAGGCGCCTGAGGCTGATCTGTTGCTGTTCTCGGATAGTGTTATTCCCATGTCAGAGGATAGCTTTGTTGATTCGGCGCCGATGGCCATTGCCGTCAATGGGGAACGTATCAGCTGGATTGGTCCAGAGAAAGCGGCGGCTGTCAGAATTGGAGAAACGACAAAAGTAGTGGAACTCGGATCACGGTCGCTTTTGCCTGGTTTCATTGATGCTCATGGACATGCTTCGTATACCGCGGCGGCTACGCAGTTGGCGAATTTGGCTTCACCTCCGGTAGGGCCGGTGACTGATATATCGAGCCTCCAGGAAGAACTCAGACGACATATTGATGAGAAAAATCTCATGCCTGGTGAGTGGGTTGTCGGCCTTGGCTACGATGATTCGCTGCTGGATGAAAAACGTCATCCCGAAAGAGATGATCTAGACGCCGTTAGCACTGATCATCCTATTTTGCTCGTTCATGTGTCCGGTCATTTGGTATCGGCAAATTCACGTGGCCTGGCTCGCGGGGGAATAAACTCAGAAAGCAAGAATCCCTCAGGAGGGATCATCAGGCGAAGGCCAGGTACAAATGAGCCCAATGGGGTGCTGGAAGAATCTGCCGCCTACCCTGTTCGTCGGTTTATGAATGAACCGATCAAAGACCCTTTAGTAGGTGTTAGAGAAGCGATGCGTGTCTATGCACAAAATGGTATCACCACAGTTCAGGATGGAGCTGCTAGTCCAGCTGTCGTGGAGTTGCTGAATGCGGCTGATCGAGCGGGATTAGTTGATCTAGATGTTCTTGTTTACCCCATGGGACAAATTGATGGAATGATTGCTCATCAGGACTACCGATTTGGTGAGTATCAGAATCGGGTGCGGGTAAACGGCGTCAAGTTAATGTTGGATGGTTCTCCTCAGGGGAAGACTGCTTATATGAGCAAAGCCTATTTCAAACCGCCTGATGGCCAGGATTCTTCGTATCGGGGATATCCGGCAATTCCTCAAACTAGAGTCGACGAGTTGATTTCATTTTATCTAGCGAATCAAATTCCTGTGCTCGCGCACGCCAATGGAGATGCAGCAGCAGATATGCTGATAAACGCGGTTCGGAAGGTAGATCCTGTTAGCGATCACCGCACAGTAATGATTCATGCTCAGACAATAAGAGAAGATCAACTGACGCTAATGAAAGAGCTTGGAATGATTCCGTCCTACTTCGCTGCCCATTCGTTTTTCTGGGGTGACTGGCATCGAGATTCTGTATTCGGATTAGAGCGCGCGAGCCGAATAAGTCCGACGGCCTCGACCGTTCAGCGTAATATGGTGTTTACGATTCACAATGATGCTCCGATTGTGCCCCCTAATATGCTGCGTTTGCTTTGGGCAACGACCAATCGAATTACGAGAAGTGGGAAGGTGCTGGGTGCTGGTCAACGGATCAGTAACTACGATGCCTTACTAGCTGTGACTCGATACGCTGCCTACCAGCACTTTGAGGAAAGAGATAAAGGCACCCTTGAAGTGGGGAAGCTCGCCGATTTTGTAGTGCTAGATAAAGACCCTCTGTCGGTCCCGAGTGCAGAACTCTTGGATCTAAAAGTAGAGATGACCTTTTCAAGGGGTAAATTAGTGTTTGATCGAGAGCGAACAGTTAGGTGAGTTCCCTATTTGCTGAGCGATAACGATGATCGTTGGTTTCGAAACCAGGACTTTGAAGTGGTCCTATTTAATCCAAGAGCCTTTTGCTAGCCTATTCCTATTCAAAGTAGTGAGGACAAGACGTGAAATCACCAACAGCTTTAGATCTTCCAATGGCGGATCCGCTCCCGGAAGCCACGCAAAGATACTTTAATATCTGCCAGGAAAAACTGGGTATGATTCCGAATGTGCTTCAGGCGCATGCTTTTAATATTGAGAAATTAAATGCGTTCACCGGTCTCTATAACGAGCTGATGCTCGCTGAGAGCGGCCTGAGCAAATTGGAGAGGGAGATGATTGCGGTAGTCGTTTCATCGATCAATCGTTGTTTTTACTGTTTGACTGCTCACGGTGCTGCTGTGCGACAGTTATCAGGTGACCCGATATTGGGCGAGCAGTTGGTGATGAATTACCGTGTCGCTGAACTCGACGATAGACAACGAGCTATGCTGGATTTTACAGCGCATGTTACTCAGGCCAGTTATACGATCGAAGAGGAACACAGACAGGCACTTCGTGAAGTTGGATTTAGCGATCGGGACATCTGGGACATAATTAACGTGGCCGCATTCTTTAACATGACCAATCGGGTTGCCAGCGGTACTGCCATGCATCCGAATGATCAATATCACTCAGAGAATCGATAATAAGGAAATTTGAAGAGTGAAAACCGTACTGGTTTTTGGTGCGAGCGGATTGGTGGGTACTGCTGCCGCCAATTCCTTCTCGAAGGCGGGCTGGCGTGTGATTACGTGTTCCAGAAGTCGGCCTTCATTGTTAACGCGAAAAAGTCATGAACATCTCTTCTTGGATATAACCGATAAAGCGAGATGTTTGGAAGTGCTAACCAGCTTGGACGGAGATGTTTCGCATGTAGTGTATGCGGCCGTGCAAGAATTACCGGGCTTGATTCCGGGTTGGAGTGACCCGGAGCAGATAGCGTTAAACGGGAAGATGTTGGAAAACGTGATTGCGCCGTTGCTGTCAAAGAACAGTCTTGAGCACGTTACGCTTCTGCAGGGTACGAAGGCTTACGGGGGCAGTGTTGCTCCGATTCGAGTGCCAGCTAGAGAGTCTCAGGCTAGGGTAGACCATCCGAATTTTTACTGGTTGCATGAAGATTATTTGAAAAGGGTATCGGCCGAATATGGATTTTCGTATACGGTGTTTCGACCGCAACTGATCGTAGGTCCAAATCACGGGGTGGTGATGAATTTGCCACCGATCGTTGGGGTTTATGCGGCAATGCGAAAGAAAGAAGGCTTGCCCTTCTCCTTTCCCGGTGGAGCGGATTGGGTTTGGGAGGCGGTCGATGTCAGACTCGTTGGTGACGCTTGCTTGTGGGCCGCTGAAACAGATTCTGCAAATGGCGAGATCTTTAATCTCACTAATGGAGAGGTGTTTTCCTGGCGAGATATGTGGCCAGCATTAGCGGAGACATTGAGCGTGGAGATGGGTCCTGAAGAATCTTTGAGCCTTGCTAATTATCTTCCGGAGCGCGCTTCTATGTGGACCGAGATTGTCAGGGAACATGGTCTGGCTGAACAATCTCTTGATCAGGTACTGGGCGAGTCACATCATTATGCTGACCTTTGTTTTGGCTACGGTCTTCCGACTAGTCCTCCACCCACTTTCTTGAGTACCATAAAAATTAAGCAGGCGGGCTTCACTCAAACCTATGATAGTGAGGCCAGTTTTTGTTATTGGCTTCGAGATCTTCAGAAGAGAAAAGTTATTCCATGCTAGTTATGTGTTTGAAAAAATCAGTTCTATCATCAACTGATGATAGCCTGAAAAGATGTTGGCTAAATTATAGGAGGAGTTGGTTATGGGCGAACGTTTAAAGGGAAAGGTCGCTATCATTACTGGGGGTAATAGTGGAATCGGAGAGTCGACAGGAAGACTGTTCGCACAGGAAGGAGCGCGTGTTGTATTGATGGCCAGGCGCGAAGAACAGGGGCAGATAGTCGCTAATTCGATATGCGACGGCGGTGGGGAAGCAGTTTTTGTGAGTTGTGATGTCGGAGATCATGATTCGGTGAGCGGCGCTGTAGAAAAGGCTGCAGATGCCTGGGGTAGGATTGATTTGTTATTCAACAACGCAGGTGGAGGCGCAGGAAGTAGCTTCCCAAATGAACCAATCGAGGAATGGCAGCGTGTTATTCATACAAACTTGACCGGCACCTTTTTTATGAGCCAGGCTGTGTGGCCTCACTTGGTTAAGGCGGGTGGTGGTGCAGTAGTCAACATGTCCTCATTGGCCGCTCAGCGAGGTTTTAGTCCCGCGATAAAAAAAGAATTTGGAACCACGAGTTCGTCCTATTATGCGGCGAAGGCGGGTGTTGATGCGTTGACCAGATATATGGCTGGAGTAGGCGGGGAAGACAATATCCGAGTCAATTGCGTTAGGCCAGGACAGATCCTGACACCCGGAGCGACCGGTGGCACAACTTCGGACGCCGATGGTGGCCATCATGTGTTTGAAAAAATGTTTGACTATTTCCAGATCGTCAAAGGTCCCGGTTATCCTATTGATGTTGCCAATCTCGTTTTATTTTTATCATCGGACGAATCAAGGTTTATAAATGGCGAAATGATTAATGTGGATGGTGGTGTCGCCGCGAAAATCTAAGTCTTTGATTTACAAAGCCTGGGTTCTTCGTCGAGCATCGCGTCGCTCAATATGAGCCCGCATACGATGTTGGCGTTCTCTAGTAAGTGGATATTTCCACAATAGTGGCAATGCGATGCAGGCGAGAAGCGCGGGGATGACACTGTAAAGGCAGGCGAGCGCGAACTTGGCAGATTCGGTGTTTTCGACTGCTGATGGGTCGAAGCCATAGTATGCCGCTAGGTTAGTGGCAAGAAAAACACCAAGCGCTGCGCCACCCTTGTTGATCATGCCCCATAGCGAAAAATAGAGCCCAGTCCGCTGTTCGCCTGTTCGCAGTGTATCCAGATCGACGACATCGGCTGCCATTGAGGCCGGTAAGAAAACTAGGGCGCCGACCGCCGAACCTTTAAGTAACATAACGACGAAGAAAATTCCGAATTGATCTGGCCCCATAAGAGGGATGAAAGCGCTCCATAGAGAAAGCCAGACAATTCCCAGTACTACGGTTCGGTGTTTGCCAAGGTGCTTGGAGAGAACGAACCAGATGGGAATGCAAAAAGCGCTCGACAAATAGTAAGCCAAAATAAAGTACGTGTAGGTCTCAAAGCTCTGTCCCATAACACTTTGGACGAAGAAAAAAGAGAGTGAAGCGGTCATGCTCACCGCGGTGACAAGAAACACCAGACAGAATACTAAACGACGGTACGGACCGTTGTCCCACACTATCTTAAGTCCTCGAGCCCATCTGATTGATTCGGTTTGTTTTTGAGGGGGAGGTTCCTTAACCCATATCAGGGCGGGCAGAGTTAGAGTGGGCATCATAATGACCACTACTGCTGCAATTCCCATGAGTGCATTTGCCGCCCCAGGCTTGCTGAGTGCAATCGCTAGGATTAAAGGGATAACCAGTGACATTAGAGTACCGCCATAGCCGAATGCTTCGCGCCAACCTGTGACTCTTGAGCGCTCGTCGTAGTCTGGAGAGAGCTCAGCTCCCCAGGCTCTGTAAGGGAGGTCGACTATGGTAAAACCCAAGTAAAGAAAGCTAATCCACACAAACAAGTATAGATTGGTGACGCTTTCACCGCCTAGCGCTTGCCATAATGCTACTGAAAATTCGCTATTCGGTACGAAGAGCATCCAAAGCGACAGAACCTTGAGCGGCATGCCCAGAATCATCCATGGTTTGCGTCGTCCAAAGCGACTTCTTAGTCTATCCGAGGCAATGCCAATTAGGGGGTCTGTAATGATGTCTGGGACTCGTGAAAGAGCAAGCAGCAGGCCGACAGTCGCTAAAGAAAGGCCAAGGTTTTGTGAATAAAAAGCCGTTATGTATAAAGAAATGGGAAGCCCTACGATTGACGTAGGAAGATTGACCAATCCGTAGAGAGCCATTCGAAGTTTGCCGATGGATCCTTCTTTAACTTGATCCACTATTTCCCCCTGTTTTGGATTAAGTGAGGAAGTGGTTAAGGATCTACTACCCTTCCTTTCTTTCTACCATACAGTGCCACGACGAAATTAAAAGCACTGATGTTTTTGGTAAATTGTTAGATTAGGGTGTATCCCCTGGCAAGCGTCGAAAGGAAAATGCTTCTTCGATCGTATAAGCCAGGTTGAGCAGTTTTTGTTCTGCCCATGGTTCCGCCAAAAACTCAACGCCCACCGGGAGTTTGTTTTTGCCAAAGCCTGCGGGCACCGAGATTGCTGGCAAACCGGTGGCTGCAGCGAGTTTGCAATTGTAGTGAGTTTGTTGACGGTCGATTCGTACGGCTTCTTCTGTAGCGGTTGGGTAGATCAGAGCGTTCAATTGATATTCGTTGAATAAATCCAGGATTTGTCTACGTATTTTTCTGCCGGTTTCCTGCTGCTCAAGATAGATTCCTCTATCCTGATATCGAGGATCCAGGTAGCTTTTCCATAGATCAGCCACGCCCTGCTCGAGTCTAGGGTCATCGGTAAGATCGCGAAATGTTCTCGGCTTTATTGATGGGTAACGTCCCAGATAGTCGTTCAGATCTTTGATTACGTCATAGTTGTCCACGAAGTAGGCATCAGGTGCTTCTGTCTGGGATTTGAGTTCGTCCAGATCTTCCGATGCTAGTTTGACGATGGAGAGTCCCCGGGATTCAAGCTTGCCTACTAATTTACTGATCGCTTGGTTGGTGGTTTCGTTGGACTTGGCGTTGCCATACCAAGCAGAAAGCATGCCGATCCGGATGTTTTTCAGATCCAGGACTTCAAGTGCCTCTAGATAGCTTTTGGGTATTTTTCCGAAAGATTCCGCAGTCTGCGGATCCAGTGGGTCATAGCCAACAGTCGCGTCCAGCATCAGAGCCAGATCCCTCGTGTTCTTTGCCAGCGGACCGCCAATATCGCGAGAACTGGATAGCGGAACGATGCCAGCGCGGCTACTTAGTCCTTGCGTACCGCGTAAGCCAACAAGATTGTTGTGCGCGGAGGGTACTCTGATAGAGCCACAGGTATCGCTTCCCATTCCTGCCGCGCCGAAATTAGCAGCGACAGCCGCGCCAGTTCCCCCACTTGAGCCACCGGGGTGATGCTTTGGGTTGTAGGGATTGCGGGTTACTCCGAATGCCGAGCCTCGGGTTGTCCAGCCAAAGGCAAATTCGTGCATGGTGGTTTTGGCCAAGATGATGGCGCCGGCCTCCTTCAATCGTTTGACTTGTGTGGCATCCTTTTTAGGCCAGTGTCCCTCTAGAATTGCTGATCCAGCGGTAGTTGGTGCATCTATTGTCTCGTAATTATCTTTGATCAGAATAGGAATCCCATGCAACAAAGACCGGGCACCCTTGTTTTTTCTCTCCATGTCTAGTTGTTTTGCCTGACTTAGAGCTCGTCTATTGAAGTGCTGGATCGAATTTAATTTCGGGCCTTGCTGATCGTATTTTTGGATTCTCGATAGGTACCATTCAACTAATTCAACTGAGTCGGTCTTGTTTGATTCCAAAAGGTCCTGAAGTGTTTCTATCGAAGTTTCTAGAAAGAGCTCCTGACTTTTTGTTTCAAAGGCCATCAGGATGGTAATAAACAGAAAAAAAACCTTTAAGAAATTCATGTGTTCGCTCCCGTTTATTTGCGTTACTGACCTTTATCGTAAATAGCTTGCGCGCTCACGAGTAATCATGCCAGGCCGTCGCAAAACAAATTTATCAATACATTCTTTCTTTAGTATCGTTTTCTATTCCATCGTCTAATTCTTTGCTCAAGTCTTTATCCAGATTCAAATGATCCGACATCAGCTGAGCAAGCGTAGGTGCCTCAGTTTTTGATTTATAGTCCTCTTCCCAGAGCTTTGATCTCCTATAGGCTTTAGAGCAGTGGCCAAGAGCTTCTTCGATCGTCACGACGATACAGAGCTCCGGCAACTTGCCGTTAACAGGAAATAAACTCAGCATCTCAGGGTCTGTTGAAATGATCGCAGAACCATTAATTCTGACCGTTTCAAGGACATCAGGAATCATGAACAGCAAGGACATTTTCGGCTGATTGATGATGTTGATCACACTATCCAAACGCTTATTACCTGGTCGTTCCGGCAACACCAGAGTTTTCTCGTCCCTAATATGAACCCAACCAGGAGGATCACCTCGCGGGCTGATATCGCTTGACCCGTCAGGTGCGTGAGTCGCCAGGGCTGCAAAAGGAGAAAGCTCTATATACCTTTTAATGGCAGGGGTGAGCACCGGCGTGCTCTTTGCGACTACCAGCGGGTGAATTGGCTCTCCCATGAGGGCTCTCAATTGGCCTTCTGAAGTGATTTGATGCTCCATCAACATTCCTTTGGTTGGTCTTGAGTTTTATCCGGCCGCCATATTCTTAGGACGCGATGCAGGGACAATATCGATCTGACTATCGGTAAGCGCAGGGCGGGTCCGGCGTCTTGCGAGAGCGGCCTCGATATAAGGAGCTAACCTTTCGGCCTTTTCTGCTTCTTTTTTGTCTCTTCCCTCTGCGAATTCGTCGTACACCTCTGCGTTGAATTTCTCCAGACTTTCGCAAATGTGTTCATGTTTGTTTTTGCCTCCTTGTTGGAGAAATATCACTTGATCGACGCCTGAATCCGCAAATCCTTGCATGTGTTTACGAAATTCTGCGGGTGTGCCGATCCCTGGCGATCTGGCCATGCTTCGGTCGGGCTGAACGTCACCGCCACCATAAGCAGTATCGGTTACCTTTTGGCCCGACTCACGCGCTTTTTTTCTCGCCTCGTAATTATCCCAGAGCTTACTTCTGCCAGGGAGAACATCGTCTGTGACCAGCGCGCCGATAGCGTATTCGAAGAATCTAAAGCCATCTTCTCCCCGTCGAGATGCTTCGTCATGGTCGTCATGAAGTGAGAATGCTGAAACCATCGCAATGTTTGCATTGACTGAATGACCAAGCGGTACGCACTCTTCAGACATGATTGTATCGTAATAGGTTTGAGTCCATGTCTTGGCTTCCTCACGGTCTAAAAAACTGAAGGCTAAGACACCAAGACCATTTTGGGCTGCGACTTTGATGGTGTCCCGATTGGTACAGGCCATCCACATAGGTGGATGAGGTTTTTGTATAGGCTTAGGTAGCACGTTACGACATGGGAGTGACCAGTCTTCACACTCATATCCAGGGTAAGGCTCCATCACCATCATATCGGAAATTTCTCGTGCGGCCTCAAGACACATGTCACGCTTTCGCTTAGCCTCTATTCCGAATCCTCCCAGCTCTAGTCTAGTAGCACCTTCACCTATTCCAAACTGTGCTCTTCCATTGGACACCAGATCCAGCATGCCCACGGCCTCTGCAGTTCTGGCAGGGTGGTTATAATTAGAGATCACCTGGCGGATTCCAAACCCTATGTTGATCTTTTGGGTCTTTGCTGCAATCGCGGACAGGAATACCTCGCTAGCTGAGCAATGCGAGTACTCCTCCAGGAAGTGATGTTCAACTGACCAGGCATAGTCAATGCCCAGTTTGTCTCCTAGAACGCATTGGTCAATGGCGTCGTGAACCAGGTTGAGCTCACTGTCCTCCTTCCAGGGTTTAGGTAGCTGAAGTTCATACAACATCCCAAATCTCATGAGCGTCTCCCGTCGCCTATTAGTGTTTCCTACTATGGTTTTTTATAATGAAGTTGGCAACAGGCTTATAGATGCTTTTAGGAAGAAGCACTTGATGAAAAATGAAGTAGTGGCTGGAATCGCACATAGAAGAGGCAGCTATCTAGTTGGTCTTAAGTGTGAGCCACTCAAAGGTAGTAACCTTTGGGAGTTCCCTGGTGGGAAAGTGGAAAAAGGTGAGTCGGTTGAGGATGCCACTCGAAGAGAATGGCTAGAGGAGTTGGGCGTTGAGCTTGCCTCGTTTGGTGGGGTGATTTGCGCCCTTGAGAACAAGAACTATCGTATTCATTTCTGCTCTATAGAGATCCAGGACAGGCCAAGAGCAATCGAACATTTAGAGCTATCGTGGAAAACTCCAGAGGAATTAGAAGGCCTGTCGATGCACCTGCTAGACGCCGAGTTTGTAAGGCAATACCTGATTAGCTCGTCAACTGGTTTCACCAGCTGATAATTTTTTTTCGTATTCCTCTTGCGTGATGTAGCCGGCTTCTTGAATTAGCTGCTTGTCTCTCTCTCCTAGAAAATGATCCAAGCCTTCGATTCTTTTCCAGAGTGCAATGGGCGCGTTGCCACTTGAATCGGGTACATAGGGTGATGATTCGCTTAAAGTCATTTTGTGAACGTATCGAGAGCAGTTGATCCAGACTTGAGAGAGAGCGATCTTTACGACGAGGTTAGCCCCTGGATAGGAATCAAGAAGAGGTCCTTCATTAACGAGTTCGGCTTTACCTTGAATGCGGAGGCGGTTTGGAGTTTCGAAATCAACGAACAACATCCCAATCTCAGGATTCGCAAGGATATTACCCATTGAGTAGAACATCCCGTTTCCGTCATAGCTCGGAAACATAACTTGGGTTGCGTTGAGAATCCTGACGAAACCTGCAGCCCCGCCCTTGTAGGATACGGTTGGTCGACTACTTTCATCGATTGTTGATAAAAAAAACATTGTCTGAGAGGAGATGAACTGCGAATGATCGTCGGACAATTCCTCTCTGACTACAGCGGCTTCTATTTGATCGGCTAGTTCTAGCGTATTAAATTTCTGTTGTACGGTTCTGTGCGAGGATTGATAAAGCTTGCTCATAACGGAAGTCGTTTGATTTTTGTTCGATGGTGGCTTTTGAAACCGCAAAATGCAACGCTAATGCTGCTATATTCTCTTGTCTAGTATCGAGTTTTAGAGAATTCCTTTGAGATTATTTGTTTTTAGCCTTTTCCTTTTGGTGTTTAAATCCGGCGCGGCTGAAGCTACTCAACCCCCTCTTTCAGAACACCCTAGAATTAAAGACGCCATCGGGTTGGTAGACGCTTGGATAGATTCACTTCTTGATTATGGTCAGGTTCCCGGTATCTCTGTGGGATTTGTTGTGGATCAAGAACTTGTCTTCGCGAAAGGGTACGGCTACTCCAATCTGGAAAATAAGATCAGAACGGAGACTGATACTATTTATAGTGTTTGTAGTATCTCTAAATTGTTTACTTCCATTGGAATCATGCAGCTACGCGATTCAGGGGTCTTGACTTTGCGAGACCCGATCGAGAGACATCTAAAATGGTTTGCTATAGAAAGCGGGCATCTGGGTTCGGGCCCCGTCCGTGTGGGCGGGCTTCTAACGCATTCGTCAGGACTTCCAAGAGAGTCAGATTTTCCCTATTGGACGAGGCTGGACTTTCCTTTTCCGGAACAGGAACAAATGAAAGAACAGCTTAAAGAGCAAACGACGATTTATCCGGCGGAAACCCGTTTTCAATACTCTAATCTCGGTTTTGCTTTAGCTGGGGCGATTTTGGCCGATACAAGCGGGCTTACCTACCAGCAATATATGGAACAAAAGGTTATTGGACCGATGGGCTTACAGGATACGCGACCCTACTTTCCGACTAGACTCCATGGAGATCAAATGGCCACAGGTTACGCAGGTTTGCGACGAGACAGGGTGCGAAAGGAGTTGCCCCCATTCGATACTGGGGCGATCACTCCTGCAGCTGGATTTACTAGCACTGTGGAAGATCTGTCGCGCTTTGCTTCGTGGAATTTTAGAACGCTTTCAGGTCAGGACGACACTGTTCTCGAGGGGAACACACTTCGAGAGATGCAGCGAGTTAACTGGGTAGATCCTGACTGGAAGAGTTCGTGGGGTCTTGGATTTTCTGTATCGCAGGAGCAAGGAGAGACAGTTGTAAGCCATGGTGGCGCTTGTCCAGGTTACATAACTCATTTCGCTATGCTTCCTAAATTCAAGGTTGCGGCGATAGCGTTGACGAATTCCGCCGATGGACCGGCATCTTTAATCACTACTAGCTTGATAAAGGTAGTTGGGTCTGCACTCAGATCACTAGACACGCCTGTGGAGTCGCCTGTGAATTTGGATTTATCGGTTTTTGCAGGGAATTACTCAACCAATGTATGGGGTGGTGAAATCGCGTTACGGGTCTCTGGAAACGAGTTAGCGGTTATCCTGCTGGGTAATCCTCGTATGCCCATGGGCGAAATTCAAAAATTAAGGTATTTAGAAGCCAATACGTTCGTCAGGGTAGAGGACAATGAGCCTCGAGAATTTTGGCACTTTGAACTCGATGAATCTGGGCGGGCCGTGCAATTTAAAAGGCACCAAGGCCTATACAGCAGAATTGATTGAGTTTTTGTCTAGCGATGAGTCATCACTAATTTATCAACAGGGGTCCATTCCTAGCAAGAATGAAAAGAGCGTTTCGGTCATTTTGTTTTTCATGCTTTATCCTGCTGGGATTGGGTTGTGGCGCTAACGAGACCAAGGAGGAACCGGTGAGTATTGAATACCCTGTCACTGATGAAAGACCAGTTTATGACAACTTCCATGGTGTACAAGTTGAGGATCCCTATCGATGGTTGGAGGATGATCGAAGTACGGAAACTGCAGCCTGGGTAGATGCACAAAACGAGTCATCCTTTTCTTACCTTGGCTCTCTTCCCAGTAGGGCCGACTTCGCATCGCGGCTACACCGTTTGATGGATTACGAAAGAGAGAGCCTGCCGTTTCAAGAAGGAGAATTTACTTATTTCTATAGAAACAGCGGACTACAAAACCAATCAGTTCTATTCAGGCGAGACGCAGAGGGGCGAGAATCTGTTTTTATTGATCCTAATTTGCTTTCTGAGGATGGAACGACTTCCATGTTGGGTATTGCCTTCTCGAAATCTGGAGAACTGGCGGCCTACCAACTCAGTGAGGGTGGGGCCGATTGGCGATCTGTAGAGGTTATTGATACAGATACTCTGAGAGTTATTGATCGTATAGAAAATGTTAAATTCAGTGGGCTTTCCTGGTATGCGGATGACGGTTTTTATTACTCCAGCTATGACGAGCCGAAGGGCAGCGAACTCACAGCAAAAACGGATAGGCATAAACTCTATTATCATCGGATCGGCGAAGATCAAGCAGAAGATCAACTCATATTTGGAGCAAGGGACGAAGAAAAACATCGTTATGTCTCGGGTTATGTGACGGAGGATGAATATTTTTTGGTAATTGATGCATCCAATACGACTTCTGGTAACAAGCTGTTTATGAAGGATCTTCGGAGAGCTGACCAACCATTGCAGACGATTGTGAGAGAGGACAGCGGTGATATCAGAGTTCTGTACAGTAATCAGGACGAGATTTATGCGTACACGAATCTTAATGCGCTAAACGGAAAGCTTATCAAGTTTACCCTAGAGAATTTTGAACAGACCGATTGGGAGATTGTCATCGATGAATCCGACAATGCTCTTCATGTCGATGTGGCAGGGGGATACTTCTTTGCGAGTTACTTAAAGGATGCTGTTACGGTAACTTACCAGTTCGATCAATCTGGTCGTATGCTTCGTGAGATATTCCTCCCAGGTAAAGGAACGGCGTTTGGCTTTCAAGGAAAGAAAACGCAGGAGTTAACTTACTTCACCTTTGAAAATTACCACACACCACCCACGATTTTCTCACTCGATTTGAATAGTGGGGGCACAGAAATTTACAGATCGTCAGAGGCTAAATTTTCTTCGGAAAGCTACGAGAGTCGTCAGGTGTTTTTTAACTCGAAAGACGGCACTAAAATTCCGATGACTATTACCCATAAAAAAAATCTGGAATTAAGCCAACCTAATCCCACAATCTTGTATGGGTACGGCGGCTTTGACATTAGTCTCACGCCAACATTCTCGAGCACAACTGCGGCCTGGCTGGAAGCAGGCGGTATTTATGCGGTTCCCAACCTAAGGGGTGGCGGGGAATATGGTAAGGATTGGCATCAAGCGGGTGTGCAGATGAGGAAACAAAATGTATTTGATGATTTTATCGCTGCGGCTGAGCATCTGTTTGAGCTCGGGTTAACCAATTCTGAAAATCTGGCTATTAGTGGAAGGAGCAATGGGGGACTGCTGGTTGGTGCGGTTATGACTCAAAGACCGGACCTTGCGGCGGTTGCGCTTCCCGCCGTGGGAGTTTTGGATATGCTCCGATACCACACCTTTACGGCGGGTGCTGGTTGGGCCTTCGATTACGGCACGGTAGAGCAGTCAAAAGAGATGTTTGAATATCTCATCGCTTATTCTCCAGTACATAATGTCCGAGCCGGTGTGTCGTATCCTGCGACTCTTGTTACGACGGCCGACCATGATGATCGTGTTGTTCCTGCTCATTCTTTCAAGTTTGCGGCACATTTGCAGAAGAAACAGGCAGGCAAACGCCCGGTTCTGATTCGAATCGACAAAGATGCGGGACATGGTATGGGTATGCCGACCGATATGATAATAGATTACTACGCTGATACTTTTGCGTTTACACTCGATCATATGGCCAATTGAGCGGAGAGATTTGATGAAATTAGGTTTGATGCTGGGTTATTCAGGAGCGAATTTACGCATTCCAATAGAGGACGTTCAGTTGGCGGAGCGATTGGGATACGACAGTGTCTGGACTGCAGAAGCGTATGGATCTGACGCGATAACTCCTCTAGCTTATATTGCGGCGCACACCGATAGAATTCGCTTGGGCACAGCGGTTTTGCAGTTGGCAGGACGTACGCCCGCTAATGCGGCTATGGCCATGGCGACGCTCGATCAGATTGCCGGAGGTAATCGAGCGATCTGTGGTTTAGGGGTTTCGGGACCTCAGATTGTCGAGGGCTGGTATGGTCAGCCCTGGGGTAAACCTTATTATCGTATTAAGGATTACGTAACCATTATGAAAAAGATTTGGGCGAGAGAGGAGCCGGTCACGCATGAAGGAAGGGAAATTTCCTTACCCTACAGAGGTGAGGGTGCGTTAGGGATCGGCAAGCCACTTAAATCGATTTTGCACATGAATCCTGATATCCCGGTATTCTTGGGAACAGGAATGGAGTCTACTGTACGAATGACTGCAGAAATTGCGGATGGCTGGCTGCCTCTGGGCTTTGTGCCTGAAACTGCTCACCTTTATGAAGATTGGATTAACGAGGGATTAGCCAAGGGAGGGAAAGAGCCAGAGCAGTTTGAAAGACAGGTGATGACTAGCGTAAAAGTAACTGACGATGTTCAAGGCGCGCTTGACGCGTTGAAGCCAGGCATTGCGCTTTACGTGGGGGGAATGGGGCATAAAAATATCAATTTCCACAAAGAGATGATGGTTCGTCGGGGGTTTGCGGAAGAGGCTGATAAAATTCAAGAGCTTTATCTGGCTAAGCGCAAAGATGAAGCGGCTGATGCAGTCCCAAATGATTTTGTTGATTCAGGCGCGTTGGTTGGGCCCAAAGAGCGAATTAAAGAAAGGTTCAAGGCTTGGGAGACCAGTGGGATCACTGGTTTGACCATTAGCGGTAATACTGAGGCAATTGAAACGATGGCTGAAGTGGCTCGTCTTAATTTCGAGGCACAGCCAAAGGGCTAGTGGGTAATTCCTTTAAGTCTAGGATCCAAAACATCCCTTAGAGCATCTCCTACGAAATTAAAGGAGAGAACTAACAAGAAAATTGCCAAGCCTGGAAAGATAGATAGCATCGGCTGTTGTTCCAGCATGGGAAAGGCGTCGTAAAGCATGTTGCCCCAGGTCGGGGTGGGGGGTCTTACTCCAACGCCGATGAACCCTAAGGTCGCTTCGACTAAGACTGCGTAACCCATGCTCAGGGTGCTCTGAACAATCACCGGCGCCAGGCTGTTTGGCAAGATATGCCTGAGGATGATTCGGGCAGGACTCATGCCTCCCGCTTCTGCCGCCGCGACAAAGTCCATCTCCCTGATTGAAAGCCCCTGACTTCGAATCACTCTTGCCATCCAAGGTACGTTGGCTACGCCAATCGCTATGATTATGGTGGTAACGGACCCCCCCAGTGCAGCGGCTAGAGCAACGGCAATCAATAAACTTGGAAAGACAACCAGAGAATCCATCAGACGCATGATAATGTCATCCGTCCAGCCCCCAAAATATACCGCAATGAGGCCTAAGGGAACGCCTATCAAAACTCCCAGACCGATAGAACCTACACTAACTAGCAGTGCGACTCTCGCACCGTAAATGAGGCGTGACAGCGTGTCTCTGCCAAGCTGGTCCGTGCCGAGTAGGTGCTGGCTTGAAAACCCGCTTAATAGATAGTCGAAGTCCATCGCTTCCGGCTCTAACGGCGCGATGATAGGTGCTAGAAGAGCAGACAACACTGTGAGACTGATTATGAATAACCCAAAGGCTGCCTGCGGTATCCTGACGACTCTCACAATCGTTTCGATCCACGGGGAGGTTTGGCTAGTCATTGTAGCGAATCCTGGGGTCTAGCCAGGCATAGACAAAGTCGGTGATCAGATTTGCCATTAATACAGCCATGGCCATGATCAAAATGGAGCCTTGAACTGCCTGAAAATCTCTCGCAAATATGGCTTGTACCATGAATTGGCCCATTCCTGGGATACCGAATAATGTCTCTATGACAATCGATCCTGCGAATATTCTACCGGTTTGTAGGCCGAAAACAGTCACCACAGGTAGAAGTGCATTACGAAGCGCATGTACCCATACTACCTTCGTTCGCAGCAGGCCCTTTGCGTGTGCAGTCCTGACGTAGTCCTGCGCCAGTACCTCGAGCATAGCGGAGCGGCACTGCCGCATGATCAAAGCCCAGCTTGTGATGCCGAGTGCGAAGGCAGGTAGGATCATGTGCCTGAGTCCCTCTCTCGGATTTTCGAAAATGTCCACATACCCTTGAGTGGGAAGCCAGCCAAGGACTACGCCGAAATAGAGGATGCACATGATACCCAGCCAGAAGTTAGGAATCGCGACCCCTCCTATTGAAACTATTGTCGCAAAAAAATCGATAGGTTTTCCTCTATAAACTGCTGACGCAATTCCTAACGGTACACCAATAAAGATAGCGGCCAGCCAAGCGACTAGACCAAATTGGAGCGTTACTAATGCTCTTGATTTGAGCTCATCTGCAACGGGTCTTTGGTTCTGGGTTGATCGACCCAGATCGCCTTGAAGTGCCTTACCAAGCCATATTCCGTATTGAACAATCACGGGTTTGTCGAGGTTGTGTTTCTTTCTGATGTATTCGAGCTGTTCTTCGTCCAGCGATTCTCCTGGACCAATCAAAGCCCTGGCAGGATCTCCGGGGATGGCAAGCATCAGAGCATAAACAAGAAAAGTCACAATGAGCATGACCGGGATCATCTGTAAAAGGCGTTTTAAGAAATAAATCCACACGACTCTATTCTCTCTTCAACCAAACATAGCGAAAGTTCATTTTGCCGTCCCAGCCCATAACTCGGTCGATATTCTGTACTTGTTTTGGTCCTGCGAGGTGATTGACTGCGTAGACTAACGGGACGAACCAGGCTTCTTGAAGGATTATTTCGTTGAGCTTTAAGTAGGTTTCTCGGCGTTTGTTTGTCTCATAAAGTCCTGCGCCCAACTCGACGAGCGCATCGATGTCTGGCCTTTGCAGGTTGGCAGCGTTGTAGTATCCGTCGCTTTTAAAAGCAAGGGAGCCAAGCCAGTCGGGTTCTGCATATCGACTCCATGTGGTCAGATACATGGGGTACATCTCATTGTGGAAAAACATTTCGGTTGCTGGTGTCGAGTGCAAGACTTCGATATCCATATTGACGTTGATTTTTTTTAGCATTTCACGAATAACGGCTGCTGTTTGGATGTTATAGGGCGAATTATTGGTTAATGCGGTGAAGCTGAACCCTTCTGGTTTGCCGCCCTTAATCAGATATTCTCTAGCAGTGGTGAGGTTGAATGATGGGTACGAAGGTTCGGGTTCATAGGCCCAGGTGCCCTGCATCCACATGCCTGCGTCGGCTACTTTGTTTCTATCGAAGTAGATGGCCTTGTTTATTTTGGAAGAGTCTATCGCGTGTGCTACAGCGAGTCTGAGGTTCACATTGTCCAGAGGCGCCTTGCCAAGATTGAATACAAGGACCATTGCGACGGCGCCGCCTTCCATGAGTTCGATATTAAAACGAGGGTCTCGTTGAAAGCTGGATACATCTTTGGGTGGGAGGTAGGCTAGATCGATTTCGCCGGTTCGAAGGGCAGAGGTCATTACGGTTGGCTCTCGGATCACTCTCAGTGTGATCTCGTCAAGGTAAGGTAGCTGATTACCATATTCGTCTACTGCCCAGTAGTTCGGGTTTCGCACCAGATGAATCATGGTGCCGAGTATTACTTTATTGACCATGAATGGGCCGGTACCAGAGGGTTTCCAGCCATAATTATCGCCGAGGCGCTCAACCTCTGAGGGCGAACTCAGAACTCCTCCTCGCTCTCCCAGCATGTTCAAACCGGCTCCCCAGGCTCGTTTCAAGTTGAACCTGACTTTAAGGTCATCGATAACGTCTACGGAGTCTATGACCGATAACGAGGCTCTGGGAGTGGCCATGGTTTTAGGGTCGAGAATGCGGTCTATGTTGAATTTGACGGCTTGAGCGTCGACAACAGTTCCATCGTGAAAAGTGACTCCTTTTCGAAGATTGAAAGTAATGGAGTGTGGGTTGTCTTTAATTTCCCAGTTTTCAGCGATGGAAGTTTCTCTTCTTGGCGTTAAATCGTTATTGAGATCGACTAACTGGTCGAAGATCTGGTGCCAGTAGTAGGCGTCTTGGCCGCCTCGGCCTAAGACAGCGTCTAATGAAGTAGGTTCTGTCGCTAAACCAACCCTCAGATGGCCCCCATACTGAATCCCCTGAGAGGTCTTAACAACAGGCAGAGTCTCCTTGGGGTCCTCGGATTTTGAGCAGCCGTACAACGAGAAAATCCAGAAGATACATGGCAGCCAAATGGTGTAATGCATTGCTCTCATAGGTTGTGACACGCGATAAGGTGACCGTCTGATTTTTCCTCAAGCTTGGGAGCGATCTCGCGACATGCTTGGCTGGCTTTTGGGCATCTGAGGTGAAAATGACAGCCTGTTGGCCTGTCGATTGGGCTTGGCACATCTCCCTCGAGAATGTGTCTCTTCCTCCGCTTACTTGGGTCCGCAATAGGAACCGCATCAAGTAGACTTTGTGTGTATGGGTGTCCAGGCTTATCGAATAACTGGGATTTCTCGGCCGTCTCAACGATCCGACCCAAGTACATAACTGCAACTCGATGGCTGATGTGTTTTACCACTGCGAGGTCGTGTGAGACAAAAATCAAAGAGATATCAAATTCTTCCTGGAGATTCATTAAGAGGTTGATGATTTGTGCCTGGATTGAGACATCCAGTGCAGAGACTGGCTCATCGCAAATGATGATTTCAGGGTTTAACGACAGTGCTCGGGCGATTCCAAGCCTTTGCCTCTGACCGCCAGAGAATTCGTGCGGATAGTTTTCCATCTGATCGGACAACAAACCCACTTTCTCAAAAAGATCGCCGACGGTCCTGTCCAATTCAATACGGGATAAACTTCTGTGGACCATCAGCAGTTCGCCGACGATGTCCTTTGCTTTCATTCTTGGATCAAGAGATGAAAAGGGATCTTGGAAAATTATCTGTATCTTTTGTCTCACCTTTTTTAGTTCGCTCGAAGACAGTTCTGCCAAATCGCGTCCCATAAGTTTAACGCTTCCTCCTGTAGGTTTTAGCAGTTGAACAATCGTGCGAGCGACAGTTGATTTGCCGCAACCGCTCTCTCCGACCAGACCTAATGTTTCCCCCTTGTTCAGGCTTAGGCTGACTCCATCCACAGCGAACACTTGGCCAGAGACTCGGTTAAACAAACCTGTTTTGATTGGAAAGTGTTTTTCTAAATTTGTGATTTCTAGAATTGGCGTTGTATTCATAGTGGCTTATTTAATATTCCAACAGGCTACTAGGTGTTGTTCGCTCGTTCTCGTCAGGGCTGGAGCTATTTGTTGGCACTGTTCCGAGGCAAAGTTGCAGCGTGGGGCGAACGAACAGCCTGGCGGTTTCTTATCCAGAGGAGGGACGGTTCCTTTAATTTCTTCAAGTAACTCTGGCGCGTGATGAGCAGAATTTTCTGTTTCATCGAAAGACGGGACTGATTTCAGTAAGCCCTGTGTGTAAGGGTGCTGGGGTGACTCAAAGAGTTCAATTACCGGCGCTTCTTCGATTTTTTTGCCAGCATACATAACGATAACTCGATCGGCATTTTCTGCAATCACCCCAAGATCATGCGTGATCAACAAAATCGCTGTATTCAGTCTATCTCTTAATTCTCTTATCAACCCTAGCACCTGAGCCTGTATGGTGACATCCAGTGCCGTTGTGGGTTCGTCTGCGATAAGTATTTTGGGTTCGCAAGCCAGAGCCATCGCGATCATTGCTCTTT